>NZ_CP024199.1:0-190000 GCF_002844375.1 Thalassospira marina
TTGTCTTGTCACCGGGTCACGGTGCCGGGTTTTAGGTTAACAGCGGGGAAAGGTCTTGAAAGTGCAGCATGCCGTAAGGGGAGCGCAGTTTGATGCCGGGAACTCTGATGAGGGAACGCCCGGACGCCAGCAGGCAGCACTCGAAGATCATGTAATGACGACCTGGAAGATTGTTCGCGAAAAACTGCGCAGTGAATTTGGCGCAACGGCATATCGTTACTGGCTGGATCCGGTTGCCTTGATTACGGTCGAGGCGGGGGTTGCCCGTCTGGGTGCGCCCAACCGTGCCATGCGTGACTGGGTGTCACAGCATTACCTGGACCGTATCCAGGCCTTTTGGCATGCCGAAGATCCCAATGTTCATTTTGTTGAAGTGGTGGTTGCTGCCCCGGATTCCGCATCCGACTCCGGCGCTGGTTCTGCCGCGCGGCCGGCGGTTTCTGCCGGGGGGAATCATACCCCTTCCTATAATGAACCGGCCAAACAGAACCCGCGTTACACCGCCGATAATTACGATGCACCGGGCAGCCGCAAGGCGCCGTGCCATCCTGCCCCGGTTTCAACCGGGTTTCAGACGGCTTCTGCTGCCGGGCGGGGTGCCATTGGCAGCATGTCTGATGATGGTATCAGTGCGGCACTTGATCCGCGTTACACATTCGATAATTTCGTCATCGGCAAGCCGAACGAATTTGCATATGCCGCTGCCCGCCGTTTGGCCGAGGCCGAGTCTGTCCCGTTTAATCCGCTGTTTTTGTATGGTGGCGTTGGTTTGGGTAAAACCCACCTGATGCACGCCATTGCTTGGCATATCCGCCGGACCCAGCCGCACCGCACGGTGATCTATCTGTCGGCTGAAAAGTTCATGTACCGGTTTATCCGGGCGCTGCGCGATAAAAACACCGTCGATTTCAAAGACCAGTTCCGTTCGGTCGATGTGCTGATGGTCGATGACGTGCAGTTCATTTCCGGCAAGGATTCCACCCAGGAAGAATTCTTCCACACCTTCAATGCGCTGGTGGATCAGGGGCGGCAGATCATTGTTTCGGCGGATAAATCACCGTCTGACCTTGAAGATATCGAAGAACGCCTGCGGTCGCGCCTTGGTTCGGGCCTGGTGGCGGATATCCATGCCACCACCTATGAACTGCGTCTGGGCATTCTCGAATCCAAGGCCGAGCGCCAGCGTGTTGAGCTGCCGCAGCGGGTGATGGAATTTCTGGCCCACAAGATCACGGCGAACGTTCGTGAACTTGAAGGGGCGCTGAACCGTGTGATCGCGCATTCTCAGCTTGTTGGTCGCGAGATTGGCCTGGAAATGGTGCAGGACGTTTTGCACGATGTGCTGCGCGCATCCGAACGCCGTGTGACCATCGAGGAAATTCAGAAACGCGTTGCCGAGCATTTCAACATCAAGGTTTCGGACATGCATTCGGCCCGCCGGGCCCGTGCAGTTGCCCGTCCGCGCCAGGTGGCAATGTATCTGTCCAAGCAGCTGACCACCCATTCACTGCCGGAAATCGGCCGTAAATTTGGCGGGCGTGACCACACCACCGTCATGCATGCGGTGCGCAAGGTGGAAGAACTGCATAAAACCGATCCGTCCCTGTCCGAGGATATCGATCTGCTGCGCCGTATGCTCGAAAGCTGAGGCATCATCGGCCATGTGAATTCCCAAAACGGCGATTGCCCCGCACCGGGTTGGTCGCCGTTTTCATTTGTGCCATTGCCGATGGATTTTTGTCGCCCTGACAGGTGCCAATGGCCGGGTGTGTGGTGCAAAAACAGTGATTTTGGCGCTGAAAACCGCAGAAAACCGGGGCTGTGATTTCGGGGCAATTTTAATGGCTCGACTCCGTTCATTCGCTTGGTTTTTTGCGCTAAAAATCCTTCGGTTTTGGGGCTGCCATGTTATAATGCGGCCAACCCAGCCAAAAGGGGTGGGGGTAAGTCGAAAAAATGAATAAAAATCAATTCATTATATAACTGCAGACAGACGGATAGGACGGGCATGAAGCTGACCATCGAACGCGCGGCTCTGTTAAAATCTCTCACACATGTTCAAAGTGTGGTCGAACGGCGCAACACCATTCCGATTCTGTCCAATATCCTGCTGCGGGCCGAAGAAAATACCCTGTCGCTCACCGCAACCGATATGGACCTGGAAGTCATCGAAACCACCACGGCGGAAGTTTCCGAAGCCGGTGCAACGACGACGCCTGCGCATACGCTCTATGAAATCGTGCGTAAACTGCCTGAAGGCTCCCAGGTGCAGATCGTGCTGGAACCTGGTGCAGGCCGCCTGACCCTGTCGGCTGGCCGTTCAAAATTTAACCTCGCGGTTCTGCCGGTTGATGATTTCCCGGTCATGTCGGGTGGTGACCTTCCGGTCAGCTTTGGTCTGGCAGCAGCAGAATTGCGCGGCCTGATCGACCGTGCCGAATTTGCCATTTCCACGGAAGAAACCCGTTATTACCTGAACGGTATTTACTTCCATGCGGCTGATGCCGAAGGCACCAAGATTTTGCGCGCGGTTGCCACCGATGGCCACCGTCTGGCCCGCATCGAAGCCCCGCTGCCCGATGGCGCGGAAAACATGCCGGGCGTGATTGTGCCGCGCAAAACCGTTGGTGAATTGCGCAAGCTGATCGATGAAACCGGCGAAGCCGTTGATATCGCCATGTCGGATACCAAAATCCGCTTTGGTTTTGGCAAGGCCGTTCTGACCTCCAAGCTGATCGACGGCACCTTCCCGGATTACGAACGAGTTATTCCGGCGGGCAATGACAAAAGCCTGGATCTGGAATGCAAGCCGTTTGCCGATGCGGTTGACCGTGTTTCGGCCATTTCGATTGAAAAGTCCCGTGCGGTCAAAGTTGTCATTTCCGGCAATACCCTGACCCTGTCGGCTTCCAGCCCGGAACATGGAACGGCATCTGAAGAACTCGAAATCAATTACGATTCGGATGATATCGAAATCGGTTTCAACTCCCGCTACCTTCTCGACATTGCCAAGCAGGTCAAGGGCGATACCCTTAATCTTCTGATGTCTGATGGCCAGTCGCCGACCATTCTGCGCGATACCGATGATCTGTCGGCATTGTATGTCCTGATGCCAATGCGCGTCTGACCCGCGATTTCCTTGTTGTGGCTTTCCTTGCCCATAATCATGACATGCAAGACGGTGCGATGATGAGCAACCGTCTTGCAGTTTCCCGTCTCGACCTTGGCGATTTTCGCTGTTACGACCGGCTGCGCCTTGATATCGAAGCCGGACCGGTGGTTTTGACCGGGCCAAACGGGGCCGGGAAAACCAACCTTCTGGAGGCGGTATCGTTGTTGGCGCCGGGAACCGGGTTGCGGCGGGCGAAACTGGGGGAAATCAGCCGTAATGTACCGGCCACCGATGATGGCACCCTGCGGGCTTGGGCGGTTAGTGCGCAGCTTGATACCCCCGATGGGCAATATCAGGTTGGATCGGGGCTGGACCCGCTGGCGTTGCGCCAGGGACGTGAACGCCGTGCCGTCAAGATTGATGGCGAAGCCCAGCGCGGGCAGGCGGCCCTTGGCCGGGTTTGTGCAGCGGTTTGGTTGACACCGCAAATGGACCGCCTGTTTTTGGATGGGCCATCGGCGCGCCGGCGTTTTCTGGATCGGCTGGTGTACGGGCTAGACCCGGAACATAGCAGCCGTGTCGCTGCCTTCGAGCATGGCCTGCGCAGCCGCGCCAAGCTTTTGAAGGCGGGCAAGGCCGATGATAAATGGTTAAACGCCATCGAGGATTCGATGGTACGCCACGGCATTGCCGTTGTGGTCGCCCGGGCCGATTTGCTCGAACGTCTGGTACGGGCCGGGACAATGGCAGTCGGGGCATTTCCGGCGGCGCGTCTGGCGCTGGCGGGGGACCTTGAAAACTGGCTGGAAAAATTTCCGGCCATCGAGGTCGAAGACCGCATGCGGGCCGCCCTTCGCGACGGGCGGGAACGCGATGCGCTGTATGGAGGTGCCGCCGTTGGACCGCAAAGAAGCGATCTGATGGTATGGCACGAAGCGAAAAATCAGCCCGCGGCGCAATGCTCGACGGGTGAACAAAAGGCGCTGCTGTTATCCATCGTGATGGCAAATACGCGCCTGCAAAGCCGGGCCCGGGGTGCGGGACCGCTTTTGCTGCTGGATGAAGTGGTTGCCCATCTCGATGCCGAAAGGCGGGCCGACCTCTTTGACGAAATCGTGGCGCTTGGCGTTCAGGCCTGGATGACAGGTACGGACCGGGCGCTTTTTAATGGTCTGATCGGGCGTGCGCAGTTTTTCAGGGTCGAAGAGGCCCGCGTAAGCCCCGATGAGATCTGATCTGTGACTGCCGAGGTTGTGACGCTATGACCAACGAAACAGAAGCCCCGATTGCTGCCGGAGTAAACCCGGAGGAATACGGTGCCGAATCCATTAAGGTCCTGAGAGGCCTGGAAGCGGTGCGCAAGCGGCCGGGGATGTATATCGGTGATACCGATGACGGAACCGGTCTGCATCACATGATCTATGAGGTGGTCGATAACGCCATCGACGAAGCGCTGGCCGGTCATTGTGACACGGTGCTGGTGCAGCTTAATGGTGATGGTTCGGCAACGATCCGCGACAATGGCCGTGGCATTCCGACCGATATCCACAAGGAAGAAGGCGTTTCCGCCGCCGAGGTCATCATGACCCAGCTTCATGCTGGCGGCAAATTCGACCAGAATTCCTATAAGGTTTCCGGTGGTCTGCACGGCGTGGGCATTTCGGTGGTGAACGCCCTGTCAACCTTGCTGAAATTGCGCATCTGGCGCAACGGCAAGGAACATTACATGGAATTTTCCGGTGGCGATGCTGTCAAACCGCTTGAAGTTATTGGCGATGCCCCGATTACCGAAAGTGGCAAGCCTCTGACCGGTACGGAAGTGACCTTCTATCCCGATGGCGAGATTTTCACCAAAACCGAATTCAGCCTGTCAACACTCGAACATCGTTTGCGCGAACTGGCATTTTTGAATTCCGGCGTAATCCTGACCCTGCGTGATGAGCGCAGCAGTGACCCGGTGGATACCAAACTGCATTATGAAGGCGGTATCCGCGCGTTTGTCGAATACCTGGACCGTTCCAAAACCCGCCAGATCGAAGAGCCGATCACTATTGAAGGCGAAAAAGACGGCATCACCGTTGAAGTCGCCCTGCAATGGAATGACAGCTACCACGAAACCACGCTGTGCTTTACCAACAACATTCCTCAGCGTGATGGCGGGACTCACATGGCCGGTTTCCGTGCCGCGCTGACCCGTCAGATTAACAATTACGCCCAGGAAAGCGGTATCGCCAAAAAGGAAAAGGTTGCCCTTTCCGGCGATGATGCGCGTGAAGGCCTGACCTGCGTTATTTCTGTTAAGGTGCCTGATCCCAAATTCTCGTCCCAGACCAAGGACAAGCTGGTATCGTCGGAAGTGCGCCCGGTTGTGGAAAATGTCGTTAATGACAAGCTTTCACAATGGCTGGAAGAACATCCGCAGGATGCCCGCAAGATTGTCAGCAAGGTTGTCGAAGCGGCAACCGCCCGCGAAGCGGCCCGTAAGGCCCGCGAACTGACCCGCCGTAAAGGTGCGCTCGATATTTCGTCCCTTCCTGGTAAACTTGCCGACTGCCAGGAACGCGATGCGTCCAAAGCCGAACTGTTCATCGTGGAAGGTGACTCCGCAGGTGGGTCGGCAAAGCAGGGCCGAGAACGCGGTTTCCAGGCAATTTTGCCGCTGCGTGGTAAGATCCTGAACGTCGAACGTGCCCGTTTTGATAAAATGCTTTCCAGCCAGGAAATCGGCACGCTGATTACCGCCCTGGGTACGGGCATTGGCCGTGATGATTTTAATATCGATAAAATCCGTTATCACAAAATCATCATCATGACGGACGCCGACGTCGACGGTGCGCATATTCGTACGCTGCTGTTGACCTTCTTCTACCGTCAGATGCCCGAGCTGATCGAACGTGGCTATCTTTACATTGCCCAGCCGCCGCTTTATCGCGCGAAACGTGGTAATTCTGTCCAGTATCTCAAGGGTGACCGCGAGATGGAACAGTATCTGACCGCACAGGGCACCGAAGATGCCGTGCTGACCCTTGCCAATGGCACGCAATATGCGGGTGCGGACCTTATTCGTATTGTCGAAATGGCGCGCAAGGCGAAATCACTGCTTGAACCGCTGTCGCTTAAGCTGCCGATTTCGGTTCTGGAACAGGCCGTGCTGGCTGGTGCCTTGAACCCGGCACTGCTTGATGACAATCAGAAGCGCCTTGAAGCCGCCCAGACCCTGGCGACCCACCTTGATACCCTTGCCGAAGATTTTGATCGTGGCTGGCAGGGCGAGGCACCGCTGGACCAGTTGATGGTCTGGCGTATGCTGCGCGGTGTTGAAGAACGTTACGTGATTGATGCCCATATCCTGCGCTCGGCCGAAAGCCGTGCTTTGGCCGGCCTGATTGGCGATCTGCGCGAAATTTTCGAGGAAGGGTCGGAATTTGGCGCCAAGGACAAGGTCTGGAAAATCCATGGCCCGGTCGATCTGGTCAATGCGGTGATGGAATATGGCCGTCGTGGCATTGCCGTTCAGCGTTATAAAGGTCTGGGTGAAATGAACCCCGATCAGCTTTGGGAAACCACGCTGGACCCGAATGTCCGTTCGCTTCTGCAGGTGAAAGTCGAACATGCCGACGAGGCCGAAGAGGTCTTTTCGACGCTGATGGGCGACATTGTCGAACCCCGTCGCGACTTCATCCAGACCAACGCCCTTAAGGTTGCCAATCTCGACGTTTGATCGGGAATTTACGACCAGAAAACAAAACCCGGGATCATTGCTGGTCCCGGGTTTTTTGTTGGCGTTATTTGGCGCTGGCGCGAATCTCGCTTAGGGAATTACGCGGTGTCAGGTCTTCGGGATCGGTAATAATTTCAATGATGCCCGATTTACCCGATGCCCTGATGGTTTCAAAGGCATCGGCGAACTGGCCGGTTTCCTCGACCCCGGCGACTTCCAGGCCATAGGCCTTTGCCAGTGCGACAAAATCGGGGTTGGCAATGTCGGTGCCGCTGACGCGATAGGGATAATTCTTTTCCTGATGCATACGGATGGTTCCGTAAATGCCGTTATTACACAGCATCACAATCACCCGCGCACCAAACTGCTGGGCTGTTGCCAGTTCCTGCAATGTCATTTGAAAACAGCCATCACCGGCAAAACAGATGCTTAGCCGGTCCGGGTGGCGCAGGCTGGCGGCGATGGCAGCAGGCAGGCCATATCCCATGGTGCCCGATGTTGGTGCGACCTGGGTTCGGAATTTACGGTGTTTGTAAAACCGGTGCACCCAAACGGTGTAGTTGCCCGCGCCATTGGTCAGAATCGCATCATCGGGCAGGGTATTGTTTAGATGATCCATGATCAGGGCCAGGTTGACCGGGCCATGCGATGCCGGATTTGGCGTTGACCATTTCAGGTAATCTTCGCGCGCCGATGCTGTCCAGGGTGCCCATTTTACGCCATCGGTTGGTGCAACCAAGCCGGCCATTGCCGCCAGCATGTTTTTCATGCCCGAACAAATACCCAGTTCCGGGGCATAAACCCGGCCGATTTCTTCGGGGTCGGGGTGAATGTGGATCAGTTTTTGGGCGCTGACGGGTACTTCAAGCAGGGTATAGCCCGATGTCGTGCAATCCCCCATGCGCGCACCAAGCACCAGGATCACGTCGGCCTGGCGAATACGTTTGGCAAGGTCCGGGTTAATGCCAAGTCCTGCATCGCCAATATAATTGGCATGTAAGGCCGAAAGGCGGTCCTGGCTGCGGAAGCTACAGGCGACGGGCAGGTTCCATTCGCTGCTGAATTTGGCAAGGTCGGCGCAGGCGGCTTCGTCCCATGTTTCACCACCGGCAATGATCAGGGGTGTATTGGCCTTGGCAAGAAGGGTGGCTAGTTTGTCAAGTTCCGCCGGGGCCGGGGCGGCCTGCACGGCAGTTGTGCAGGCAGGAAGTTTGGCATCGTCAATAACATCGCGCAGCATGTCTTCGGGCAGGCCCAGAACAACCGGGCCGGGGCGGCCCGATGTCGCAACCTGAAAGGCGCGGGTTAGCAGCTCCGGGATGCGCGCGGCATCATTGATGACGGCGGTCCATTTGGTTTGGGTGCCGAAAATTGCTTTAAGGTCAAATTCCTGAAAAGCCTCGCGTTCGGTATCGTCGCGGCCGATCAGCCCCACCAGCATGATCAGCGGTGTTGAATCCTGATAGGCGACATGAATGCCAGCATAGGCATTTGAGGCACCGGGACCACGGGTTACCAGTACAATGCCGGGGCGCCCGGTCAATTTGCCATCGGCATCCGCCATGAAGGCCGCCGAACCTTCGTGCTTGGCGGTGATAAATTCGATTTCGGGTCTATCGACGATGGCATCCAGAACAGCGAGAAAACTTTCGCCTGGTACGCCGAAAATTCGGTCTGCGCCCTGTTGAATCAAGACGTCAGTTATCAGTTGACCTCCCGTGCGTTGCATCGGTGCCTCCTCCGGATTTTGTCATTTTTGCGTGATGGGTGCGGGTCTACCGCACGGCTTTACGTGTCGGCCAGATCGGCACGGTCCGCCAATCGTTGTGCCGCATAGGTGTAATGGTGGCGAACTGCCTGTGATGCCGCGTCTTCGTTCTGATCGCGAATCGCCTCAAGAACGGCTTTGTGTTCGGTCAGAACATCTGCATTCCATTCGGTAACGCGGGCGTTTTTGATCGCGACCGATCGCAATTCCATATCAATCCGGGCATCAAGCATTGAAAGGAATTCAAGAATATACTGGTTGCCCGATGCTTCTGCGATCCGGCGATAAAATGTGCGTTCCGCCAGCACATGCTTTTCCGCGCTGTCATCGCCCAGGCGAAGGGAGCTTTCCATATCGCGGTATGCCTGCTCCATGAAATCGATATCTTCCTGGCTGCGGGCACGTGCGGCAAGGCTTGCGGCCTCGGACGTGATGCCGGTGCGCAATTGCAGAATTTCCAGCAGTTTTTGGCGTTTTTCAAAGCAGGCGGGGCTGATGCGAAAGGCGCTTCTGGCACTTGGTTCCGCGACAAAGGCGCCAACACCCTGGCGGGAATCGACCAGGCCATCGTGTTTCAGGCGCGAAACGGCTTCGCGGATGACGGTTCTGGCAACGCCGAAGCTTTCGGCCAGGTTTTGTTCGGTTGGAAGCTGTTCACCGGCAGCCAGATCACCCTCGAGGATCATGCGCGAGAGTTTCTGCGAAATATCGTCTGTCAGGCTGGGCCGCCTGTTTAGTCGAGTGAAAGAATCCACGAGCCAAATGCCTTTTTGCCAATAACCGCCCAACACACCGGTTGGACCTTACCTTTCCGGTTTATGTAAGCCGGGGCCATCTTTTGTCAACAGAAAAACAGGTTGTCAGACAACAAGGGGACATGTTATGTGGACAAATTATGAAATCACACCACGCCAAAAACCAATAATGGCGGGGACATAAACAGAGGAGGACAACGTGGCGTTTGAAAAAACCGTGGGTTTTGTCGGTTTGGGGGGAATGGGCAGTGGCCTGGTCAAGAACATGCTGCTTAAGGGCGTTAGTGTTCAGGTCCTGGATCTTGACGCCGAAAAAGTAAAGCTGGCCGAAAGCCGGGGTGCCAAAGTGGCCGCGTCGGTTTCGGACATGGCAAAAAGCTGCGATGTGCTGGCATTTTGCATTGGCCGCGCTGAAGATGTTCAAAAGCTGACGATTGATGCCGAAAGTGGCTGCCTTGCCAATATGCGCCCGGGTCAGGTCATTCTGGATCACACTACCACCAGCCCCGACCATGTTGATTTGATGAGTGCGGCCTGCGCAAAGGCGGGTATTCGTTATTGCGAAGCCCCGATGACCCGCACACCGATGCATGCCGATCAGGGATGCGTGAATGTGTTGTATGGTGGGGATTCGGACCTGCTTGAAGACCTGCGCCCGCTATTTGATACCTATGCCGAAAACATTTTTCATGTCGGCCCCAGCGGCCATGCCATCCGCCTGAAGCTGATCCATAACTTCATTGCTTTTGCCAATGTCGCCTCGTTCTGCGAGGGCTTTGCCCTGGCGGCGAAGGAAGGCCTGGATATGACCAAGGTCATCGACATCATTTCGGCCGCCGGTGGCAAAAGCGGCATGATGGACCTTTATGGCCGTAAAACCCTTGAACGCGACTTTACCCCGCATATGGCCCTGGAATGGGCCGAAAAGGACGTTGGCTATTATGTGCGCTGGCTGGAAAAGGCCGGTTTGCCAGGCTTTCTGGCCGGGTCGGTTCACCAGACATATGCGCTGGCATCAATCATGGGACATGGCAGCGAAGGCTGTACGGCCGTGATCAAGGCTTATGAAAAGCTTTCGGGCGTCGAAGCCGCATTTCCCAAAAATTCCTGAAGCAGTTGCTGTTTCTTTGGGCCGCATTTTTGCGGCCCCAAAAACACAAAGCGCGCAAAGCGCATTCACATTCCAATGGAGGAAACATCTTGAAAAATCAAAAACTGGGCAAGGCCGTATTGTCGGTCCTTGCAACCGTTCTGTCTGTCACAACGTTACATAGCGTACAGGCAGCAACCGAATTGCGTTTGGCGCATTTTGCCGCAGAAGACCACCCGGCGCAGATTGCGGCACTACAGTTCAAAAAGAATGTTGAAGCCCGCACAAACGGTGAAGTTGTTGTTGAACTTTATCCCGCAAACGAACTGGGAAGCCCGCCCGAACAGCTTGAACAGACCGTTCTTGGCGTGGTTGACATGAACCTGCCGACCCAGGGCGCGCTTGATAAATATGTCAAAGCCTTCGCCACCGTGATGACCCCGTTTGCGTTCAAATCCTATGACGAAGCCCATCAGGTTCTTGATGGTCCGTTCATGGATTGGGTCGCCCCCCAACTTGAAGAAAAAGGGCTGGTGATGCTGTCAAACTGGGAATATGGCTTCCGTAACGTGACCAATTCGGTCCGTCCGATCAATTCACCGGAAGACATGGCCGGTCTGAAGCTGCGCACCCCGCCAGAAGTCCAGATCGTTGCTTCCCTTGAGGCACTTGGCGCGCAAACCACACAGATCGCCTTTCCCGAACTGCCCGGCGCACTGACGGCCGGTGTTGTTGATGGTCAGGAAAACCCGATCAGCGTGATTTACCACAACAAACTTTATGAATTGCAGCACAACCTCGCGCTGACGCATCACGTTTACAATTCGATGGTGCATGTCATCAACAAGGACAAATGGGATTCGCTAAGTGCGGATGAACAGAAAATTGTCCGCGAGGAAAGTGTCTCTGCGGGCAACCTGATGCGCAAGCTGGTGCAGGACGAAGAAGCATCTGACCTGGCCAAGATCAAGGCGGCGGGTGTTGAAGTAACCGAACCGGACCTTGCGCAATTCAAGGCCAAGATGGGCCCGGCATATGAGCGGGTGAAAGCCTATGCCGGCGAAGAAAACATGAAAACCTTCATGAGCTTTCTCGGGAAGTAATCATCGGCCCGGCCTGTTGGGGTCGGGCCGACACCTTGGCGAAGAGGTTGGATATGCCTCTTCGCATTTCCGCTCCCATCTTTTCTGAAAGTCCGAGACCATGCTCTCCCTGTTTGTGCTTCTCGCACTTGTTGGATTGATCGTTTTTGGCGTTCCCATTGCTGTTGCGCTCGCGGTTACGGCAGTTGGCACCTATCTGGCGCTTGGCGAAACATCAATTCTGACCATGTTGCCGCAGCGCATGTATTCGGCCACGACATCCTTTACGCTGCTGGCCATTCCGTTTTTTATTCTGGCCGGAAACCTGATGAATACCGGTGGTGTGACCGAACGTATTTTCCGGTTCGCTGCCGCCCTTGTCGGGCATATTCGTGGGGGGTTGGGCCAGGTTAACGTATTTGCCAGCCTGATTTTTTCGGGAATGTCGGGTGCGGCTGTTGCCGATGCGGCCGGCCTTGGCCAGGTCGAATTCAAATCCATGCGCGATCGTGGCTATGACGAACGCTTTTCCGCGGCCATTACGGCGGCATCCTCGACCATTGGTCCGGTTTTTCCGCCCAGTATTCCCTTTGTGATTTTCGCCAGTTTGACGGGCACATCGGTTGTGCGGCTGTTTCTGGCTGGTGTTGTGCCCGGTGTCCTGATGGCGATTGCCCTGATGGTGGCGGTTTATGTGGTGGCATTAATTCGCAAATTCCCGCGTGAAATGCGCGCCAGCTACCGCGAAATCTGGCAATCCTTCAAGGGCGCGTTTCTACCACTTGGCACGCCCTTCATTATCATTGCCGGTATTTTAAGTGGCCTTTTCACCCCGACCGAAGCCGGTGTAACCGCCAGTTTTTATGCGGCCTTTCTGGGGCTGTTTGTTTATCGCGAAATTACTGTGCAGGATTTGCCCCGTATTTTGTGGGATACGCTGCTTCATACCGTGCGCGTGCTGTTTGTCATTGCTGCTGCCGGGTTTTTTGGCTGGCTTCTGATCCATCAGCGTGTGCCCAATACCGTGATCAATCTGCTGCTGTCGCTATCAGACAGCCCGGCGGTGATCATGTCGATTATCGTGCTGGTTTTGCTGGTGCTGGGCATGTTCCTTGAAGGTATTGCCGTTCTGGTCATTACCGTTCCGATCTTTATGCCGATCATGCAGACCTTGGGTGTCGACCCCATCCAGTTTGGCGTGATCATGATCATGTGTTCGATGGTCGGGCTGCTGACCCCGCCGGTCGGGATGGTGCTGTTTGCTGTTTCAAGCGTTACCAATGTGGCGATTGCCCCGCTTGTCAAAGAACTTTGGCCCTATCTGATCGGGATCATGGTTGTGCTGTTGCTGGTTGTTTGTGTGCCCGCAGTATCAACCTGGTTGCCCTCCCTGGTGATGGGGGGCGGGCAATGATGCAAACCCTTCATTCAATTGACCGTATTGTTGGCTTTATCCTGCGTACCGTTGCCATTACCTGCCTTGTGATCCTGATGTTCATTCTGGGCGGTAACGTTATTGCCCGGTTTACCAACTGGTTCTCGCTGGGGTGGTATGACGAGATCATCCAGCTCAGCTTTGCCTGGATGGTGTTTTTTGGGGCAGCCGAATTGTGGCGGGAAAACCAGCATTTCCGCATCGACTGGCTGTTCTACACATTGCCGCGCGCCAAGCGGCGTGTTCACACCTTTATCGTCGCCCTCTTCAACATCCTGTTTCTGTCCTTCCTGATGTATGAGGGGACATATCTTGCGCAGAAAAGCTCGGCATTGACGCCGATTCTGGGGCTGCCTGTCGCCCTGCTTTACAGCTGCGTTCCAATCAGTGCCGCGATCATGCTGGTCTATGCCATTGCCGATCTGTTCCGGCATTCGCCTCGCCATGCCGACGAGGTTCACGTCATCGACGATCTTTGATCTTTCAAACCAAAGGGATTTTCACAATGATTTACGATCATCGCACCTATACGTGCCGTCCGGGCACCATCGCCAAGCACCTGAAACTGTATGAAGACAGCGGCTGGCAGATTCAGAAAAAACATCTGGGTGATCCGGCTGTTTATGCTGCCACCGAAACCGGCGATGTGAATTCATATATTCATATCTGGGTTTACGAAAGTGCGGCTGACCGCGCCGCAAAACGCGCCAACCTCAAGGCCGATCCCGAATGGCAGGAATATCTGAAAAAATCGGCAGATGCGGGTTATCTGATCAGCCAGGTCAATAAAATCCTGACACCGACTGGCTTCTTCCAGAAGCTTTAAGCGATTACCGCGATCAAGGTTCCCGGCATGTTCAAAGCCGGTATTACCGCAAAAACAAAACATAACGGCACCCCGACTGGTTTGGGGTGCCGTTATGCTGTTTGGGGGATGTTGTGATCAATGGCTGGTCAGCCGGTCATTCATACCGGCAGGGGGTTATCGGCAAGGGACGCGTTAAAACCATCAATCAGGGCATGTTCATTCGCGCCGGGATTTTCGCGAAATGGCTTTGCCCCTTCGACAACGATTTCAGGTGCGTCACCAGCCAGGCCCTGCATGGTTTCGGTGATGAAGGCATCAAGCGGCATGGCGCGGGGATCGTCGCTTTTTTTGATCAGATCGGTATTGACCCAGGGCGGGGCAATTTCATGCACGGTGACCGAACTTCCCTGTAACAGGAAACGCTGCGACAGCGTATAGGAATGCAGGGCAGCCTTCGATGCCGAATAAACTGCCGTAATGGCCAGCGGTACATAGGCCAGAACGGATGTATTATTGATGATGGTGGCACGCGGCTGCTGTTTTAAATGGTTGATCAGCGCCGATGTCATGCGGATCGGCCCTAACAGGTTGGTGACCAGGATCTGCTGGCTGACTGCGTCATCGACCACGCCTGCGGCATCGTCAAAGGGCATGATGCCGGCATTATTGATCAAAACATTAAGTTTCGGGAAATCGGCAATCAGTTGAGTCGCTGCATTTTCAATGCTTTGCGGGTCGGTAATGTCCAGTTCAATGCTGGCCATACCGGGATTGGCGGCTGTGACTTCGTCTAACAGGGCCTTGCGGCGCCCGGCAATAATCACCTGGTTGCCCAGTTTGTGAAAGGCTTCGGCAAGGCCGCGACCAATGCCCGAAGTCCCCCCGGTGATAAAGATGGTGTTATCTGTCATCTGCATGGAAATGTTCCTTAATGGTGCCAGCCGGTTTTTGGCCGGCAGCAGGGATGTGATGTATCCGGATTGTGATAAAGGGGGTGTTGTGCCCGCGATCAGTTGGCGGGCAGATAGCGCGCGCCGGGGGTTGAATGGGCAAATTGCTGCGATAATGCGCGCCGTGATGCCTCGTAACTGTTCCAGGCGTCACCATCATGCAGCGGCGGAATGGTGACTGTTTCACCCAGGTCAAAACCGGCAAGGGCGGCATCAACCATGATGTCGGAATGCATCACCATGCTTTCGGGCAGGTTGGAATGGTGCATGCCGGAAATTTCCCAGAATTCGGTGGCGGTGGCACCGGGTAACACGGCCTGAACCCGCAAACCTTTGTTGGCCAGTTCATGATGCAGGGATTGGGTCAATGCCAGGACATAAGCTTTGCTGGCGCCGTAAACGCCGTTCAAAATTTCCGGCCCGATGGCAACGATCGAGGCGATATTGATGATATTGCCCTGTCCACGTTCGACAAAGGCCGGGGCGGCGGCATAGGTCAAACGGGTTAATGCCGTGACATTTAACGTGATCATGTCTTCCATTTTGTCGATATCGGCCTGCAAAAGCGGGGCGACCGAACCAAAACCGGCATTATTGACCAGGGTTGTAATTGAACTGTCGGTGCGCAGAATATTTTCCACACGGGCAAGGTCATCTTTGTTGCCAAGATCGGCGACCACGACATGAACGTAACGGCCGGTTTCCGCCGTGATTTTTTTGGCAACATCATCAAGGCGCGCCTTGTTGCGGGCGACAAGAATAAGGTCATGGCCGCGACGTGCCAGGCGGTCGGCGTAAATTGCGCCAATGCCGCTTGATGCGCCAGTAATCAGGGCTGTGCCTCTGGGGGATGAATTCGTCATGGTTATGTCCTTCAAAATGCGGTTGTTTTCCGGCGCTGGCCGGTTTGCCTGATGAAGGAACGATAGGGCAAAGATGTTGTGTCTTGAATGTCATATAGACGTCATTTAAGGACATTTCTTGACTTATTTTATAAATATCCGACAATTTAAGACGTTTCATGGATCGCAATGCCAGAAGGGCCGGTCAGATGCTTAGTGTTGGTTTTATTCTTCATCCCGCTTTTTCCCCGATGGGCCTTGCCGCGTTAACGGCCTTTGATATTGCCAATACCCATGCAGGCGCGGTGCTTTATGATGTGAAGCTGCTTTCGGCGCGGGGTGGGCCGGTGCGTGGCTCCATGGGTTTTTCGATTGAGACCGAAACGCTGTCTGACCGCTATTTCGACCTGCTGATCATTGGCGGTTCCATGGGGGAAACCGGCGATGAGGTGGTCGAATTTGTGCGCGATGCACCACGCTTTTGCCGCCGGATCGCATCGATCTGTACCGGGGCCTTTGTGTTGGCGGCGGCCGGGCTGCTTGATGGGCGACGGGCCACCACGCATTGGGCCTATGCCCGCGAGATGGAACAGAAATACCCCAAAATAAAGGTCGAGGAAGACCGTATCTTCATTAAAGACGGCCCGGTTTGGACATCGGCGGGCATGACTGCGGGCATTGATCTGGCCCTGGCCTTTATCGAAGAAGATTTTGGCTCTGATATTGCCCGCACCGTTGCCCGCAAGCTGGTGGTTTATCACCGGCGTACTGGCGGTCAGACCCAGTTTTCCACACTTCTGGAACTTGAACCGAAATCCGACCGGATTCAAAAAGTGCTGACCTATGCCCGCCGCAACCTGACCAACCGGCTGGATGTGGATGAACTGGCGGGCATCGCCAGCCTGAGCCCCCGCCAGTTCAGCCGGGCGTTTCGCACGGAAACCGGGCAGTCGCCTGCCCGGGCGATTGAAAACCTGCGCCTGGAAGTCGCGCGCGGCATGATGGAAGATACCAACCATTCCATTGATAGCGTCGCCCTGCAAACCGGTTTTGCCGACCGGGACCGAATGCGCCGTGCCTTTTTACGCGCCTATGGGCAACCACCCCAAACCATTCGCCGGGCGACACGGGCAGCGATGGGGGAACCCGACCATATCGATGCCTGATTAAGGGAAAAGGGGTTTAATTAAAGGGAAAAGGCCGGATCGCCAAATGGGCGGCCCGGCCTTTTCGTTTGGGTGCAACAGGCAGGTTTGCGCTGTTGCGGGTGTTTTTGTTTAGAGGTGTCAGGCAATTGCCTGTTGCCGGGCAACGCGGTGGGCCTTGAAGGCAACCCACAACCCCAGCGTTGCGGCCAGACCACCAATCAGAAATACCGGGGCATAACCGGAACGATCCGCGATCAGGCCAACAACCGGGCCGGTTGCGCCATAGGCAAGGTCCTGAAAGGCGGCAAACCCGCCAACCGCCGTGCCGCGCAAATGCGGCGGCACCAGTTTGACCACCTCGGACCCCATGGCGGGAAACACCATGGAACAGCCAATGCCGGTAAGAAGCGCGCCCAGCAGGGCCAGTTCCGGCGTGGGGGCAAGCCACAAAAGGTACTGGCCGATGGCCTCAACCCCAAGGGATGCCATGGCAACGGGGGTGCCGCCAATCCGGTCGGGCAGATGGCCACAAAACAGGCGCATCAAGACAAACCCACTGCCAAAAAATGTCAGCCCCAGCCCGGCATAGGGCCAGCCAAGGCTGATGAAATATAGCGAGAAGAAAGCACCCAGCGCAGCAAAGCCAATGCCCTGCAGGCCAACCGTGGCACCGGGGCGCCAGATGCGGCCAATAATTTTCCAGAACGATTCGCGTTTGCCAGGATGCGGGGCAACTGCAGGCAGCCAGTTGACCATCAAAATACCCAGCAGTGGCAACAGGGTGCAAACGCCCATCAACCCGGTAAAACCAATACGGTCCAGAAGAAGCAGCCCCAGCGGGCCACCTGCCGCAAACGACCCGTAAATCCCCATGCCGACCAGTGCAATCACCCGCCCGGAACGATGATGTCCCATAAGGCCAATGGCCCAGTTGATCATGCCGACCATGGCAAGGCTTTCACCCAGCCCCAGCAGCAAACGGCCAATGATCAGAATGCCATAAGCAGCAAAAGCAGGGATTTGCCCCAAACCGGAAATCACACCGACAATGCCGGCAACCGCATAAATAACCAGCCCGCGCTGCATACAGATTTTACCGCCCAGCCGGTCCGAACTGGCACCGGCACGACCGCGGGTTAAAATGGTTGAAAGAAAGGCAATACCCACGGCAAGCCCGCCATAGGTGTTATTCATGCCAAGCCCGTTCAGCACGTGGATAGGCACGGCCGGCAGCGACATGGCAACAGAAAGATAGGATAAAAAAAGTGCGCCGGTCAGGGCCAGAACATGGCGATAGGCCTGATCGGGACGGGTTTCGGTATTGGTCACAAAACACTCCATTCTTTAAAAAACAAGGTGCCACCAGCCTTGATCGCAGCCCGATTGCATGGGGCGTTGGTCGCAGCACAGTGGCAGGAGCGTTGATTGACGTTAACGCTTACGGCCAGGGCGCAGACAGTTGCGCCATGGCAGGGGGGGGGGGACGGGGAACGCTTGGCGCGGTTTATTATTACGAACCGTGCCGGTTAAAATGATCGGGACGGGGCTTGTGCAGGGCGGAGGCGAAACCGTGATCCCTGCCAGTGCCGGCCATCCCCGCGATCAGCCAAGCCTTACGGAAAGCTCGACATCTTCGTCGAAAGGCAGCGACATATAGCCCTGTGCGGGGGAACGCACGATTTCAAGGTAATCCGGGCAATAATCGACATTATCGGCGAAAATTAGGGCACCCGGTGCCAGGTGTTTTTCCACCAGCGCCAGGATCTCGGAGTAAATGGCCTTGGCCCCATCAAGCAGCAACAGGTCAATGGATTCCGGCAATTCGTCAGCCAGGGTTTGCAGTGCATCACCCTGGCGGATTTCAACCAGGTCAAGCAGGCCTGCTTCGGCAAGATTGTCGCGTGCACGGACCAGTTTGGATGGTTCAAATTCTGTCGTCAGCAGGTGTCCGCCGCCATTATCGCGCAGCGCCGATGCCAGATGGATGGTTGAAATGCCAAAGGATGTGCCAAATTCAACAATCGTTTTTGCCCCTGAACTACGTGCCAGCATGTAAAGCAGGATGCCGGTCTGGCGCGAAACGGGCAGTGCCAGGTTTTTAAGCTGGCCGTATAAATCCAGATATTCGGTTTTGCTGCGCATCAGGCGTTCGCGTTCGTCCGTTCCCATCGTCGCAACGGCCGGGTCCGCCGATGGACGGGCATCTGCCGCTTCGGCAAACAGCCTGTCTAACAGCGGCGCAACGGGTGCGCTGGTCAGGGTGTTTATCGTCGTCATTCATTTCTCCGGTTTGTTCGGGCGCGGTTTTGCGCTAGAAATAAAAATACGACGGATTATTCACATTTCATATTCGCATTGGCAGACCCACCTATGAGCAAACCCGAAAAAGCCCGGATTTCCTTGCGTAAGCAGCCCCAGCAGGCTCGATCAGCCGACCTTGTTGCCACCATTCTGGAGGCGGCTACTCAGGTTTTGGCGCAGGAGGGCGCGCAGCGTTTTACAACCGCACGGGTTGCTGAAAAGGCCGGTGTCAGCATCGGGTCGCTTTATCAGTATTTTCCCAACAAGGCGGCAATCCTGTTTCGCCTGCAAAGTGACGAGTGGCAGCAAACCCATGGCCTGTTGCTTGATATCCTGAAAGATACCGGCCAGGCACCCTTGGCGCGGTTGCGTGCGCTGGTGCATGCCTTTGTCATTTCCGAATGCGAGGAAGCCGACATGCGCGTGGCACTAAGCGATGCCGCACCGCTTTACCGCGATGCCCCCGAAGCACACGAGGCGCGCGCCAAGGGAAGCCGGGCGATGATGGAATTTCTGGCCGAAATCCTGCCTGATTGCCCGGTAAAAACCCGTGAACTGGCAAGTGGCCTGATTTCAACAACACTCAGTTCGGTGGGGAAAAGCTTTTCGGAAACACCGCGCAGTGTGGATGAAATTCAAACCTATGCCGATGCCCTTGCCGATATGCTGTGCGGCTATGTTGCAAGCCTTGCCATTCGCGTTGAATGGGATTGATCCCGTAAAACGCGAAGATACGCACCAATACGCAGGGTTGGCCGGAAGAATGGCGGGGCGGAAACGGTTTTGCTACTATTTGTTAAGCCATTGAGCGTTTACTCACAAAAGCAAAATAAACCTGCGATATGAGCGGATTGGGACGTGGACGAAAATAACCAGACCAGAAAAAGCGGCGCCGTTGCGGCACAGGCCGCGCTGCAGGAAATTGAAGAACGCCGTTTGCGCGAAATCCGCCGGCGCAAAAGGCGCATCCGGCTGGCAATTGCGTCGGTCGTTTTGCTGGTTCTGGGAACCATATCCACCGTTGTCACCCTGTCCATTCAGACGCAGCTTGATTTCAGCCGCAAGGCAGACCGCAGCCCCGATGTGCAGATTGCCGGTTTTGACGGCACCATCATCAAGAATGTTCAGGGCCATTACAGTCAGGATGTATCGTTAATAACGTTTCCGAAACGTTTGCAGGGTGTGTTCATTGCCGCATCTGACCCCGGTTTTTATCACCACTTTGGCGCAAGCCTGGGCGATGTAACGCGCATTTTTTCTGGCACGGACGTTCCCGGTTCGACCATCACCATGAAGGTGGCGCGCAGTTTCTTTCAGGTGCCTGATAGTGGCACAGTGCGTAACCTTGAAGAATTGCTGGTCGCCTTATGGCTGGAAGCCCGGTTTGATAAGGACACCATCCTGCGGTCCTATCTGGAGCGCGCCTATGTCGGATCGGGTATATTTGGCATTACGGCGGCATCACGCATTTTATATGGTGTTCCCGCCCATGAAATGACGCTGCATCAGGCCGCCGTTCTGGCCGCAGCAATGAATGATCCGATCAATCTTAATCCGTTGCATTTTCCAACCGCATCGGCCCATGCGGCCAATATTGTGCTTCAGGAAATGGCAACGTTAAAAATGATCGAGCCGGAACAGATTTCGGCCCTGTCGCGTACCGTGCCGCAACTCGCCCCGCGCATTCGCGAAGATGGCTATTCGCAATATGTGATCGACCTTGTAATGGATGAAGTCGCACGGCGCGTTGGCTATACCAGTAAGGATTTGCGCGTTGTTACCAGCATTGATACCCGGCTTCAATCCATGGCGGAAGACGCGGTAAGCGAGGTTAGCCGCCTGCGCCTGAAACCGCGCGGCGCCGACCAGGCCGCGTTACTGTCGATCAGCCCGGATGGCCGGGTACGGGCAATGGTTGGCGGCACACAATATGACCCGATGTCACGAAACCGTGCCTGGAATGTGCGCCATTATCCGGGCCGTATGATCAAGATCCTGCCCTATTATTACGCCCTGAACGAAAACCCGGACCCTGCCCAGTGGGTGCCCGATACCCGCAAGGAAGTCGAAGGCTGGAAACCGGTTAACCCGGACCGGCAATATCGCGGCCAGGTGTCGCTGCGCGATGCCTTTGCCCGCGATGTAAACACGGTGCCTGTCGAACTGACCCATAAATTCGGGTTGGATAACATGCGCGATTTTGCCGAAAATATTGGCATTGAAAGCCCGCTTTCCGACGATATCCGCACCGTGGTTGGCCTTGATGCCGTGACCTTGCCCGATATTGCGCGCCTGCATGTGCTTTCGCTAAATGGTGGCATTTCACCTGATGTAACGCTGATCAATGCCATCCGTTCAACGGGCGAAGGCCAGCCGCTGCTTTATCAGCGGGTGGTGCGCGAACAGGAAAAAATGCTGACTGATGAAGCCATGCTGGCCGTAAACAGCATGCTGGCCGGTGTGACCGACCCGCAGGTGCGCCTGGACCGGCCCTTTGTCGGTTTTGGGGCCCTGGCCGGGCGTGGCAGTGATGCATGGTTTGCGGGTTTTACCGCCGATCTTTACACCGTTGTCTGGGTGGGAAATGACGATAAAAGCCGCGCGCCCGCCATTCGCCCGGATGTCGAGGTGGCGTCGCTTTGGCGGTTATTCATGCTTGATGCATCGCAGGGTTTTTCGATCCGTTCGGTCGCACGGGGAACAAGCCAGCGTCTGGTTGAACAGGATGGCGTAACCGACATGTGGAAACGCAACTGGATTGACCCGAACCCGCCGTTGCAAAACGCGCAATAAGGCATTAGCGGGCGGCAACAGGCGGGCTTTGCAAATGACGCCCCGGGCCTTCCCGTTGCTGACCGCCTTGGGATTGCAAAGGGAGAAATACACTTCGGGGTTTAATTATTCAAAATTTTGATCATCTTTCGGGCGTGTGTGCTAAGCTGACCCGGTTTTGGGGGCGAGGGGTACTGTGCCGGGCGCTGCACATCAATGTGATGACGCTGGCCTGTCTGGGCAGTAAATATCTTCAAGACATCGAAAGGTGATTGTGCGATGAAGGCCATCCGGTTTTCGGCGCAGAAACCAGCCTGCAATTTTTCACGGCCCGGCGCGTGGTTGTGGTGACTTGCACCTGTGGCTGATGCCCTTTATGCGGGGTGTTGGCAGTGGCTGGTGATGTGTTGCCCAGATTATTGCATTTGCCACCTTTGGGATTTCCCGTATCGGCGAGCTTTTTTCATGCCCGTTTGCGATGAATTCAGGTTTTGAGGACGATTTTGGCCAAGCGACCCACCCGTAACAGTTCCACGCCAGCCCGACGCCGGGCACCGCGTAAAACCGGTGGGCGTACACCTTCGCGCGGGCGCCGTCGCGGCGGGCAGAAACGCTCCTTTGGGGCCATGTTGCTGGCCCTGGTGCCGCGCCCGATGATGATTGCGCGCATCATGGTGGTGCTGGCGATATGGTCGGTGGTGCTGTGTGGTGGTCTGGTGGCCTATTATGGCTATGATTTAACCAGCAAAATCGATTTTGATGTTGCCACCCAGCGCAAGCCGCTGGTGCGGATCATGAGTGTTGATGGTGTCAACCTTGCCAATTACGGCGACCGTTACGGAAGCCCGGTTGAAGTGGGTGATTTGCCCGATTATGTCGGCCAGGCATTTGTATCGATTGAAGATCGCCGCTTTTACCAGCATTTTGGCATTGATGTGATCGGCATTGCCCGGGCCTTTGTTAAAAATATCTGGCGGGGGCGCATTGCCGAAGGCGGCAGCACGATTACCCAGCAGCTTGCCAAAAACCTGTTTCTTTCGCCCGAACGCAGCTATGGCCGCAAGGTCGAGGAAGTTTTGCTGTCGCTGTGGCTGGAAATCAAATTCAGCAAACGGCAAATCCTGTCGCTGTATTTGAACCGCATTTATTTTGGTTCTGGCGTGTATGGCATTGATGCTGCGGCGCGCCAGTATTTTGGCGTCGACCCAAGGCGCCTGTCACTATATCAGGCGGCGGTGCTTGCTGGCCTGCCCAAGGCGCCAAGCCGCTATAACCCGCTGGTGTCCCCCAGCGAGGCGGCAAAACGTGCCAATCAGGTTATTGTCGCCATGCGCGATACCGGGGTTATTACCCGCCAGCAGGCCGAGGCCAACCAGTTTGATACGGTTTCGACATCATCGGCCGCAGCGCGCGGCGGGCCGAATGTGCGTTATTTCACCGACTGGATATTGGACCGCGTGACCGATTATGTTGGCTATCACGACCAGGATATGGTGGTTTACACCACGCTTGATTCCAACCTGCAGGCATCGGCAGAGGATGCCGTAAAGCGTGTACTGGGTAGCAAGGAAGCAAGCCGCCGTCGTGTATCGCAGGGCGCACTGGTTGCCATGACACCCGACGGATCGGTGCGGGCTATGGTTGGCGGCAAGAATTTCTTCCAAAGCCAGTATAACCGCGTTACCCAGGCAAAACGCCAGCCGGGGTCGGTGTTCAAGCTGTTTGTGTATCTGGCCGCACTTGAAGATGACATGCGCGCCGATGACTGGATGCGCGATGAACCCTATAGCGTGAATGGCTGGAGCCCGCGCAACTTTGACCGCCAGCATCACGGCACCATGTCGCTGCGTGATGCGGTGGCGTCGTCCAATAACGTGATTGCCGTTGAAGTCGCGATGAAAACCGGTTTGGACCATGTCATCGATATGGCCCACAAACTTGGCGTGTCATCCAATCTGCCTGCTGAACCCAGCCTGGCGCTGGGCACCAGCGAAGTGACCTTGCTGGAAATGACCAATGCCTATGCGGTGGTGTCCAATGGTGGCTTTAACATTATCCCTCATGCGATTTCCAAAATCGTCGGCCAGGATGGCAAGGTTCTTTATGAACGCGAAGGCGGTTATCTGACGCGGGTTTTAAACCCGGTTACTGCTGGCGAAATGAACAATATGCTCGCAGCCGTAATGGCAAAGGGCACGGGTAAAAATGCCCTGCTGGACCGCCCGGCGGCGGGTAAAACCGGCACCACATCGGATTACCGCGATGCTTGGTTTGTTGGCTATACCGCCGATCTGGTGGCCGGGGTATGGATGGGCAATGACAATGGTTCCCCGATGGAGGAAGTCACCGGGGGTGGCCTGCCTGCGGAAATGTGGAAATCCTTTATGCTGCATGCCCATCAGGATATGCCGGTGCGCTCGCTCGGCAAGGCGGCATTGATGCGCGCCATTCGCATGGGCGAGGATGACAGCTGGAAAAAGTTCAATTCCGGCTTTAGCGGCGGGCGTTAAAAGCACTGCCTTTTAAAGGGCTTTGCCCTGTTTTGAAATTCCCCCGCCCTAAAAAAAAGGGCCGGATGCCATAAAGGGCGATCCGGCCAAGGAAGGCAATGCCGGTTCCAGAAGGGAGTTGTCTGGAACCGGTAGGAAGGCCTTGACGGTGCTTTGATCTGGGGTGGACGCGGGGAGGTGTCGTGAATCAGATCAAGGGGGTGTCACTATGTCAAAGCCCCGTCAGGACGGTTGGGCAACCGCCTGACTGCCCAGCTTCTCCAGGAAAGCCAGGCATTCGTCGAGTTGGGAGATCTCGACAAATTCGTTGCGTTTGTGGGCCTGCGCGATCGAGCCGGGACCACAGATGATCGAGGGGATATTGCCCTGCTTTTCAAAGATCCCGCCTTCGGAACCATAGGAAACCTTGCCCGAAACATCGGCGATGATGTTTTTGACAAAGGCAAAGCTGTCCGCACCCGTGCAGTCACCCATGCCCGGATAATGAAAGATTTCTTCCCATTCAAAGCCGGTATCGGCTTCGCGGGCTTTCATTTCGCTTTCCAGCGTTTCGGTCACGCGCGCCTTGATCTGTTCGATCACGCTGGCGGCGTCATGGTCGGGCAGGTGGCGAATTTCAAAGGTGAATTCGCATTGATCGGGCGTCACATTGGTTGCCGTGCCGCCGGAAATGGTGGTGGTCAGCATGGTGCTGTGGGGCACGGTGAAATCATGGTCAAACGGGCCATTGGTTTCAAATTCGCGGGCGACATCGGAAATGATGGCAATGGCGCGCGATGCATATTCAATGGCATTGACGTGATGGGGCGCAAAGGACGAATGCCCGGCGGTACCCGTGACGGTCACACGCATGGAATATTTGCCCTTCTGGCCATTGATGACCTTCATTTCGGTCGGCTCGCCAATAACGGCCAGACGCGGCGGATGATCGAGTTTTGCCAGATGATCCACCATGCTGCCAACACCAAGGCACCCCACTTCTTCGTCATAGGAAAGGCACAGGTGGAACGGAACCGCCAGGTCCTGTTTGACCAGTTCGGGCACCAGGGCAAGCACGCAGGCGGCAAAGCCTTTCATATCGGCCGTGCCACGGCCAAACAGCTTGCCGTCGCGTTCCGTCATATCAAAAGCCGGGCTTTGCCAGCCTTTTTCCAGGGCCGGCACCACATCGGTATGACCGGAAAGGACAATACCTGGCACATCCTTGGGGCCAATGGTGGCCAAAAGGTTGGCCTTTTCGCCTGTTTCATCGTGAAACAGGGTCGTTTCGATATCGTATTGTGCCAGGTAATCCTGCACATATGCGATCAGGGCGAGATTCGAGTTCTTGCTGGTCGTGTCAAACGCCACCAGCTTGCCGAGGATATCAATGGCAAGATGCAGGCGGGACATGTTGGTTTGCGTCATTTTTCAGCTTCTTGTGTCTCGAATTAATTGGCGGCGCGGCTTGTGCTGCGCCATTTTTGCCATTCGCGGCGAATGGTCAGGGCCACGAACAGAATGGTCAGGGCAAAGAAGCCCCATGAAATCCAGGACTGGAAAAACACACCCAGATCACCGCGCGAAATCGCCAGCGACCGGCGCATATTGTCTTCAAACATCGGCCCAAGGATGAAGGCGATCAGGAAGGGAGCTGCGGGAATGTTCAGCACCATCATGACAAAGCCGACAATCCCCATCACCAGCAGCACGGCGACATCAAACGGGCTGGAAGCCACCGAATAAATGCCAAACACGCACAGAATAACGATACAGGGCAGCAGTACCTGCTGGGGAATACGCGAAATCTTGGCAAAGCCGCTGGCGGTAAGTTTGCCTGCGACAAACAGGAACAGCGAGCTGAACAGCATGCCGATAAACAGCGAATAAACTTCGCCGATATTGTTCTGGAACAGAAGCGGGCCGGGCGTAAGACCGTGGATCATGAAGGCACCCAGCATGACACCCGTAATCACGTCACCCGGAACACCAAGGGCGAGAAGCGGGATCATGGTGGCACCGCAGCAGCCATTATTGGCCGATTCCGATGCTGCAACGCCTTCAAGTTCGCCTTCGCCAAAGCGATCCCCGTTTTTCGAGGTGCGGCGCGCTTCGCTATAGGAGAAAAAGGCTGCGGTCGACGGGCCGATACCGGGGATAGCCCCCAGAACAACGCCAATCAGGCTGCCGCGAATGATCGATTTCAGGCTGCCGCGAAATTCCGACATGGTCAGCCGGTTATCACCCAGTTTCATCGCCTGGGTGTTTTCTTCGGGCCGGAAAACCGCCAGCTTGATCATTTCAGGCAGGGCAAACAGGCCAATCAGCACCGGGACAACGCCAAGGCCGCTTTTCATATCTTCGCTAAGGGCAAAGCGGAACGAGCCATACATGTCCTCGCCAACGGTTGCCAGCAACAGACCAAGACAGGCCGAAACAATACCAAGCAGCAGCGAACGGCCGGAAATGCTGGCAACGATGGTCAGCGAAAAGGCCATCAGCATGAAATATTCCGGTGGGCCGACACGCAGGGCAAACATCGCCAGTGGGGCCGCCAGAAAGATCAGCGAAATGTTGGAAATAAAGTCGCCAATGCAGCTTGAAACCAGCGCCATATTCAGCGCCTTGCCGCCTTTGCCTTCACGGGCAAGCGGATAACCATCGAGAACCGTACAGGCCGCCGATGCGGTGCCTGGCGTTTTGATCAGAATGGCCGAAATTGACCCGCCATAGGTTGACCCCTTGTAAAGGGCAACCAGCAGCAGCAGGCTGGTGACAGGCGGCAGGTAAAAGGTAAAGGGCAGCGCCAGGGTGACAGCCATTGTGCCGGTCATGCCGGGGATGGCGCCGATAATGACCCCACCCCAGATCCCGGCGGCCATGGCGATGAAATTGGGCAGTGTCGCAACGGCGGCAAAGGCGCCTAGCAATTCATTCCACATGGTATGTTCTCGTCAGATCAGATGCAGCAGACGGGCAAGGGAAAACCATTTGCCGTGCGGGAAGGGGGTGTGGGTGATTTCGGTGAAAATCACATAAAGGAAAATCGGGAAAAGAATGGTCAGGCCAATCATCCATGCCCGTTTGGAAAAATCACCGGTCATGATGAACAGAAAGGCCAGAAGCGCCATGGTTGCGGTCAGGAAGCCGATCTTGGGCATCAGATAAACAAAGACGGCAAAGCCCACGATCATCCAGACAAAGCGATAGGTGAAAATGCGGTTGGCACGCAAATAGGCGCCAACGGTTTCAACCTTTTCGCCGGTGCTGCGGCGCATTTTCGGCACCGCAAGCGCCAGGGCCAGCACCCCCATGACAAGACCGACCCACGCAATGATGCGCGGCCACATGTCAGGGGGTGGGGCAAACCCCGGAATGAAGGACGGAACCCGAACGTAAACCGGGATCAAAACAAACAGAACAATGGCAAAAAATGCCGTTGCCACCAGTCCGGTGTAAAAATCGCGGTTCGGGGTCATGGTTCCGCCTCGCATCCTAAATTCGGGGTAAAATCTTACTGGATGTAGCCAAATTTCTTGGCCAGACCATGATACAGGTCGAACTGGGATTTGACATAGGCAGACGGGTCTTCATCACCGATAACCGAGATGGAACCGCGTTTTGCCGCCAGATCAAGCCACTGTTCGTTGGTGGCAACTTTGCCCAGGATGTCTTTCCATTTGGCAACGACATCATCAGGCAGGCCTTTGGGGGCGTAAAGGCCGCTCCAGCCGCCAACCTGTGCGGCGGTGGCATAACCCAGTTCCTTTGCGGTCGGAACGTCGGGCAGGTCAGCCATACGTTTCGGCGCATAAACCATCAGCGGGCGCATTTTGCCAGCCTGGATATGGGGCATCAGCGAACCAGCGGAAATTGCCAGGAAGTCAACATGGCCACCCAGCAGGGCAGCTGCCAGTTCCCCGCCGCCCTTATAGGGGACCAGGGTCGATGCGCTCAGCGGGTCAAGGCCGGCATCAGCAAGCAGGGCCTGCACCGAGAAACCGTCAATTGCGGTCGGGCCGGATGCGGCATAGGTGGTTGCGCCATTGCTTTCCTTGATCTTGGCGATCAGGTCATCAACGGATTTGATGTCGGATTCGGCATTGACTGCCAGGATCATCGGGGTTGCTTCGAGAATACCGAGGAAGGTGTAGTCATCCCAGGCAACCGGGCTGTCGGAATAAACGGCCGGGTACAGGGCCATACCTACGCGCGAAAGCAGCAGGGTGTAACCATCGGCGTCGGATTCGGTCACAAAGCGGGCACCGTTCATGCCGCCATTGCCGGTTTTGTTGACCACAACAACCGGCTGGCCGTCGGTGTAGTTGCGCGCGGTTTCAGCAAGCGCACGGCCAGCAAGGTCCGAGGCGCCGCCTGCGCCATAGGGAACAACAAGGGTAATGGCTTTTTCAGGATAGGCGTCAGCCTGTGCCGAGGATGCAAAGGCAGTTGCCGCTGCAAGGGCTGCAACACCCAGTGCAGCTTTCTTCAGATGACGAAACATTTTCATGTCTCCCTGGAGGTGGTGGCGTTATTGCCAAGTCGATACTTCTTGTTTTGTGGCTGAATCATGGCAAACTATAACTATAGAAGCAAAAATTTAATTTCAGTATTACTTATGTAAATACTGGGCCAAAAGCAGCGAGGAAGGCGTGAATCTGCGCGAGCTGGAAAGCTTCAATGCTTTCATGACATATGGCACGGTCAGCAAGGCCGCCGAGGCAATGAATATCAGCCAGCCTATGGTAAGCCGCATGCTGGCGAATCTGGAGAAATCGGTGGGTTTTGCGCTGTTTATTCGCAAGCGCAACCAGCTTGTCGCGACCGAGGAAGCCGTGCAGTTCCATTACACGGTCCTGCGGACCCTTAACGGGTTTCGTGACCTTGAAAGCAGTGCGCGCGCCATTGCCAACCAGCAGCTTGGCAGCATTCGCATTGCCGCCCAGCCGATCTATGTGGACACCTATCTTCTGGATGTTATTGCCAAATTCAAGGCACAGCACCCCAATGTGTCGGTCAGTATTACCGACTCCGGCATGGAAGGTGTGCTGGAAATGGTCACAACACGTGACTGCGACCTGGGCATTGGCATTACCCTGGACCTGATGGACCGCGACGTGGCCATGACCCGCCTTGCCCAATGCCAGGCGGTGTGTTTGGTGCCGCGCGATCACCGGCTGGCCGGGTTTGAAACCATTGATATCGATTTGCTGCGCGGTGAAAAATTTGTCGAGCTGACCATTGGCAGCCCGCTGCGCACCAAGGTTGACTATATCTTTCAGATCGCGGGCCGCCTGCGCCACATCGCGGTAGAGGCCCGCACAGTTCGCACCATTTCGCGGCTGGTGGAACGTGGCGTTGGTATCGCGATTAGCGACCCGTTTGCCGCCTTGCTGGTCGACCATGACCGGGTTGTTGCCCGGCCATTGACCCCGGAAATTTCATGGGATGTGGCGGTGTTTCACACCAATCGCGAATTATCCAACGTGCAACGCAGTTTCCTTGCCTTTTTGCGCGATGAAATCCCGCATCTGCGCGCGGCAGGCTGCGTTTTATAACTGCGTTTTGTGATGACTATGCTTTCTGATCAAAGGCCAGTTTGGCTGCAAGGGCCAGGAATACGCAGCCGGTAAAAAGCTGAAAGGCGCGGGCAATTCTGGCCGACCTCGCCAGAAACCGCCCCAACTGCCCGGCAAAGGCACCGACCAGACAATTGATGATGGTGCCGCCAATATTTAAAATCACACCCAGCAGCAGAAATTGCAGCAAAACCGACCCCCGGCTGGGGTCCACAAATTGCGGCAGAAACGCCAGCACAAAGACGATGATTTTGGGGTTTAGCAGGTTCACAACGATTCCGTCCCGCCACGCCCTGAATGCCGAACCCCGACGGGTTTCAGTGGCTGAAAATTTTTCGTTTCTGCTGCGAAAAGCCTGGATTGCCAGCCACACCAGATAGGATATCCCCGCCCAGCGCAAAACCTGAAATGCCACCGGGTGGGCCGCCAGCAGGGCTGCCAGCCCCAAACCGGCCAGCAGCGTGTGAATAAGCGCACCGGTCGAAATGCCAAAACTGGCCGCCAGCCCGGCCCGTGGCCCCGATTTGATCCCCTGTCCCAGACAAAACAGCATGTCATTGCCCGGCGTCATGTTCAGGGCCAGCGCCGTGGGGACAAAAATCAGCAATGTTTCATAGGGAATGATCATGGCGTGGCTGCTCTTGGATGGGGCTGTGACAATGTCAGGAACCAGAAGCGGAACCTGACGATAATGTATCGGCACAATGACGGTAAATGGTGGCTTTGCCAACGGGGATCGGGCAATGGGTTTTAGCTATCCGCGCCAAACCGGTGCAGGCCGGACCCGTTGCGTTTTAACCAGTGTTGTTGGCGCGATGAAGGGCCATACAGGTCTTCAACCACCTTCCAGAAACGCGCACTGTGGTTGAGTTCCTGCAAATGCGCCACTTCATGGGCGACGACATAATCAAGCACATCTTCGGGGGCAAGGATCAGCCGCCAACTGAATGAAAGATTGCCCCCGGATGAACAACTGCCCCAGCGCGTGCGGGTATCCTTGATCGAGATACGGTTGATCTTTTTGCCGATTTCCTGGGCATAGGCATGGGCGCGCGGGGCGATTTCCAGTTTGGCCTGTTTTTTCAGCCAGTCAGCGACTCGCCGGTTGCTGTGTTCGGCCGATCCTGAAACCCAGATCACGCCGGCTTCGGCCCAAACGCCGCGTTTGGCATCGGGCACGGCGCGAATGGCATGTTCATTGCCCAGAAGCGGCACCCAGGCACCGGGCACAAACAAAACCCGGTCGGGCAGGCGTGATAGGTGCGCCTCGATCCAGTCGGTATGCTGGCGCAGCATGGAAAGGGCGGCCTTGCGCGATATGCCTTCGGGCATCACTACTTCGACGCCATCAAAACCCGGATCGATCCGCAATTTAAGCCGCGACGCGCGCGCACTGCTGCGCAGGCGCACGGGAACGGGCCCCAGACGCGGCAGGTCGATTTCGGTTTCTTCGATGTTATTTGCCATATTGCGGTGAATAATCGCCGAATCTGTTAAAAAAGCAGCAAGAATTTACGCGTTTTTACCGGCAGGTGCATCTTGGCCCTTGCCCGCCTCATGGGTTTTCCTATACTCCGCGCGCAAGGTCCAGGGTCCAGACCTATTAAAATGGCTACACTGGGGCCTGTTTGATGAATGTTTCGTTTTGGTCCCCGTGATGACACGGGATGACGGCGAAACCACGCTGCCCCGGCATAACATCGGAAGAAGAAAGGCGTCACAGCATGAGCGATCCGGTCAAAAAGGTGGTGCTTGCCTATTCGGGCGGGCTGGATACCTCCATTATCCTGAAATGGCTGCGCGAACAGTATAATTGCGAAGTCGTTACATTTACCGCCGACCTCGGCCAGGGCGAGGAACTGGAACCTGCCCGCAAAAAAGCCGAAATGTTTGGCGTGAAGGAAATTTTCATCGAGGATCTGCGCGAAGAATTCGTTCGCGATTACGTGTTCCCGATGTTCCGCGCCAATGCCCATTATGAAGGTGTTTACCTGCTGGGTACCTCGATCGCGCGTCCGCTGATTGCCAAACGCCAGATCGAAATTGCCGAAATGGTGGGTGCCGATGCGGTTTCGCATGGTGCAACCGGCAAGGGTAACGACCAGGTTCGTTTCGAACTGGGCTATTACGCCCTGAAACCGGACGTAAAGGTGATTGCCCCCTGGCGTGAATGGGATCTGAATTCCCGTACCATGCTGCTGGACTTCGCCAAGAAGCACCAGATTCCGATCTCGGCAGACAAAATGGGCGGCGATGAGCCCCCCTATTCGACCGATGCCAACCTTCTGCACATTTCCTATGAAGGCAAGGCACTGGAAGATCCGTGGGTAAAACCGGATGAGAAAATGTTCATCCGTACCGTTTCGCCGCAGAATGCACCCGATGAAATCACCACCATCGAAATTGAATTCGAACAGGGTGACCCGGTTGCGATCAATGGCGAACGTATGAGCCCGGCAACCCTGCTGACCAAGCTGAATGAAATTGCCGGTAAAAACGGCATTGGCCGCCTTGATCTGGTGGAAAACCGTTATGTCGGCATGAAATCGCGCGGCATTTACGAAACCCCGGGTGGCACCATTCTGGCAACCGCGCATCGCGCCATGGAATCGATCACGCTGGACCGTAATGCGGGCCACCTGAAAGACGAACTGATGCCGCGTTACGCCGAAATGATCTATAACGGCTACTGGTGGTCGCCGGAACGTCAGGCCATTCAGCGCCTGATCGACGAAACCCAGAAAACCGTTAACGGCACCGTTCGCCTTGACCTGTATAAGGGCAATGTCACGGTTACCGGTCGTAAGTCGCCGAATTCGATCTATTCGGAAGCCCATGTGACCTTTGAAGCCGACACCGTTTACAACCAGCGCGATGCCGAAGGCTTCATCAAATTGAACGCCCTGCGCCTGCGCCTTGGTTTTGATCGCAACAGTGTTAAATAAACGCCTGCTGCGGTAATATGGCTTTGTGGACGAGGGGTGTTTTGCACCCCTCGTTCTGTTTTAATTCCCCGGATACAGATGATGCAAAGATACAAATGCACAGTCGAATATGATGGGCGCCCCTATCATGGTTGGCAGTATCAGGACGAAGTCATTTCGGTTCAGCAGGTGTTTGAAACGGCACTGGAAAAGCTGGCGAAAACCTTTGTGCGTGTGCATGTTTCCGGGCGGACCGATGCCGGGGTCCATGCCCTGGGCCAGGTCGTGCATTTTGACCTGGAAAAGCCCTATCCGGGCGAAGTGGTGATGAATGCGCTAAACCATTATTTGCAGCCGGACCCCGTTGCCGTTGTGAATGCTGAGATGGTTGATCAGGATTTTCACGCCCGGTTTGCTTCCAAAAAACGCTTTTATATGTATCGGATTATCAATCGCCGCCCGCCACTGACATTCGAGGCCGGGCTGGCATGGGGGGTGTATAAACCCCTTGATATTCCGGCCATGAACGAAGCCGCGCAGTACCTGCTGGGCACGCACGATTTTACGACCTTTCGTGCGACCGAATGCCAGGCAAAAAGCCCGATCAAAACCCTGGAACGGCTGGAAGTTATTGCCGCCGAAGGCCAGGAAGTGCGCATTTACGCCGAAAGCCGGTCCTTTTTGCATCACCAGGTGCGCAATATGGTCGGAACGCTGGTTCTGGTCGGCAAGGGTAACTGGAAACCCGAAGACGTAAAAACCGCGCTTGAAGCCCAAATGCGTAGTGCCGGCGGGCCAACAGCACCTGCCGATGGTCTTTATTTCGTGCGTGTCGATTACTAGACACCGCAGAAAAATCGGCTTTTTTCCCCCATTTTTGCAGCGATTGCGAATTGGACCTTCTCTAGTTTGGAATGGTAATCATTTGAAATTGAGAAGTTTTTTACGCTTATCGCGCTTTACGTGTGTAAAATTTTTTGCCTCTCTTGTATTGTGATTACCCCGCCTGATCCCAATAGGTAAGAAACCCGGGCAATTTGCTTCGTCGTCTTTCCGCGAGGATCCTTGTCAGGGGATGCGAATGGGAGAGAGACATCCAAAATGAAAAACAGCATTGTTTTTAAGGTCACTGCCGCGTCCGTTGCGATCCTGATTGTGGGGATTGCGTTGCTGGGCGGTGTGATCATGCAGCGCGTTCAGCAGCAGGTCCATGAAACCAGCCTGCAGTCACAGAAGCTGAATTTGCGTGTGGCGGCGATGATCTTTCAGAACCAGTATCCGGACCTGAAAGCCACCATCGACAAATCGGGGGAAACGACCCGCCTGGTCATCCCGGAAATTCCCGACCTGTCATCCCACGCCATGATCGATAAAATCGGCTTGGCAACGGGTGAAACCGCCACGGTGTTCCAGTGGGTGCCTGACAAAAAGGATTTCATCCGCGTTTCGACCAACATCATCAAGGGCGATGGCACCCGTGCGGTGGGAACGTTCCTTGGCAATGGCAGTGCCGCCTATGAACCGGTAACGTCGGGCAAGACCTTCCGTGGGGAAGCCGTTATTCTTGGCAAGGAATATGTCACGCAATATACGCCGATTTTTAATCCGGCGGGGACGGTGCAGGGCATTTTGTATGTCGGGATCGAAAAGGCAAAGGTTGCCGCGGTTTCGGGCGCAATTGGCATGCGCATTGTTATCGCCGGTATCATCGTTGCCATTCTGGCGGCTATTTTGCTGGCTGTTCTGTTGCGTCGCCAGCTTGGCCCGCTGCATGACCTTGGCGATACCATCGAACATTTTGTGGATCGCGATTTTTCGGCCGATGTGCCCCATGCAGACCGCAGCGACGAAGTTGGCGTGATTGCCAAGGGCCTGATGCGCTGGCGTGAAGCCGCACAGCGGATTGGTGATGCCGAAGAAGCCAAACTTCTGGCCGAACGCAAGGCATCGCAGGAACGCAGCGAACAGCGCAATGTGCTGGCATCCGAACTGGATGCATCGGTTGGCGAAATCATCGCGTCGGTACGCAAGGCAACCGAAGGCATGGTGCGGTCCGCCCATCAGATGAGCGAATCTGCTAATCATTCTATCGCGCAAAGCCGCAATGTCAGCAATGCCGCCACTGATGCCGCCCGTAACGTTCAAACCGTCGCCTCCGCGACCGAGGAACTTTCGGCATCGATCAACAATATTGGCGGGCAGGTCGAGGAATCGACCGCAATTGCGACAACCGCCGTGGATGAAGCATCACGCGCCAATGAAATGGTCAGCGGCCTTGCCGTTGCGGCCGAACGTATTGGTGAAGTTGTCAGCCTGATTAACGAAATTGCCGCACAAACCAACCTTCTGGCCCTGAACGCCACCATCGAGGCTGCCCGCGCGGGCGAGGCCGGCAAGGGCTTTGCGGTTGTGGCACAGGAAGTCAAAAACCTTGCCAATCAGACGGCCAAGGCCACCGATGAAATTGCCCAGCAGATTGGTTCGATCCAAAGTGAAACACGCCTGACGGTCGAAGCAATTGAAAAGGTAACCCGCACCATTGCCTCGATCAGCGGCATTACCGACGGGATCGCATCGGCGGTGGCCGAACAGAATGCCGCAGTTAATGAAATTGCATCGAGCGCGCAAAATGCCTCAAGCGGGTCGACCGAAGTTGTCGATACGATTGATGCGGTTTTGCACGCTGCCAGCGATGGCGGGGCGGCAGCAGCCGAACTTGAACATTCCATGTCGGATCTTTCTGGCCGCATTGAAATGCTTCAGGGCAAGATTGGTGAATTCCTTTCTCGTCTGCGCAAGGAATAACCGCACCGACACAAGGTGCATGATCACATCAGGCCGGCAGCATGTGTTGCCGGCCTTTTTCGTGCGCGCATCAGGCTTGATGAACAATTGGTGGCAAGTGTTGGCCGCAGGGCAAATAACAGTTGTGGATGGTGTGGGGCGGTTTTATTCCTGTTTGGGCGAGGGACATAAACATTGCAGGGAAACACCCACATGCCGTTCGATTTTCCGATTTTTGCCGGTATCGTCGCGATATTGGCGATTTTCATCATTCTGCAGGCCGTTAAAATCGTGCCGCAGGGCTATCAATATACGCTGGAGCGTTTTGGCCGCTTTACCCGCAGTCTGACCCCCGGTTTGCATATTATCGTCCCGCTGATCGATCGTGTCGGTCGTAAAATGAACATGATGGAAAGCGTTCTTGATGTGCCATCACAGGAAGTGATTACATCGGACAACGCCATGGTCACGGTTGATGGTGTGGTGTTTTACCAGGTGATTGATGCCGCTCGTGCGGCATACGAGGTGAACCGCCTTGAAATTGCGATTTTGAACCTGACCATGACCAATGTGCGTACCGTCGTTGGTTCGATGGATCTGGACCAGTTATTGTCCCAGCGCGATTTGATCAATGAACGGCTGTTATCTGTTGTGGATACCGCGACCGATGCCTGGGGCCTGAAGGTTACCCGCGTCGAGATCAAGGATATTTCCCCGCCGACCGACCTTGTGGATTCCATGGCGCGCCAGATGAAGGCGGAACGTGAAAAACGTGCGCAAATTCTGGAAGCACAGGGTGCCCGCGAAGCCGCCATTTTGCGTGCCGAAGGTGAAAAACAGTCGAAAATCCTGGAGGCCGAAGGCCGCCGCGAAGCCGCTTTCCGTGATGCCGAAGCCCGCGAACGTGCCGCCCAGGCCGAAGCCGAAGCAACCATGGTGGTGTCCAAGGCTATTGCCGAAGGGGACATTAATGCGATCAACTATTTCGTTGCGCAGAAATATGTCGATTCCCTCGGCAATATTGCCAGCAGCTCCAACAGCAAGCTGGTTTTCATGCCGCTTGATGCAACCGGTGTTGTCAGCTCGATCGGGGGTGTGACCGAACTGATCCGCAATCTTGGCGGCGATGGCAAGGAAGGCGGCGTGTCTTCCGGCCGTGGCCCGTGGGGTGGCAAGTAACACGCCCCCGCATTAATGGCCGATGAACCGGGTAGTATTGCGGCCCGGTTCGGGGCTGGTTTGATGACTGGCTGGTTTTTTGGGCGATCCCGTTTCATCTATCGGCATGGTCATTGGGGTGCTTGCGGATGCTGATGCGCCATATAACCGCACCCCGGCCATGTCGGGTTGATATCGTTTTAACTGAAATGCAGCCTGAAATACGATGATACGGATAACGGGTTGGTTGGAATTCTTGGGGTGAAAGGCCAGATCAGGTGGATTTTCTGTTTTCAGAAGGCATGACCTATTGGCACTGGTGGAGCCTGGCGGCAATTTTGCTGGTGCTTGAAGTGATGGCGCCTGGTGTTTTCTTTTTGTGGCTGGCCTTTGCTGCGGCGGTTACCGGCTTTGCCAAGCTGCTGGTTGTCACGATGGGCATTGAAATCCAGCTTCTGGTTTTTGCCCTGTGCGGCATCCTGGCGACCTTTGCCGGGCGGCGCTGGCTGGTCCGCAAGCCAGGTGAAACACCCGATGATGCCGACAGCGACGCACCCGGCCTTAACCAGCGTGAAGCCCAGCTTCGGGGCCGCGTCATTACGCTGGCCGAGGATGTAACAGGCGGGGAAACAAGGGTGATGCTGGATGGCACCACTTGGCGTTTGCAGGTTGCAGGCCCGCTTTTGGCCGGGCAGCAGGTACGCATTACCGCCATTAAAGGCACGGTCTTGCAGGGCGAAGCTGTAAACGCCCAGTAGGCGGCTTTTGGTTTTGCCGCGAAGCCAGGGTCTTTGAGTACCCGATTTGCAATGATTATTCCGGGCGGGCAAGCGGTACAACATGGCCACTTGCCCGCCGGGTTTGGATGTTTCAGCCAAACAGCCAGTGCCACAAAAACGGAACCGTCAGGGCGGTGGCAATGGTGTTTAACCCCATCGACAGGCCGGAAAAGGCCCCTGCCGTTTGATTGACCTGAAAGGCACGCGCCGTACCAATGCCGTGTGCGCCTACACCCATGGCAAAGCCGCGTGCGCGCCAGTCTGTCAGGCCAACAAGGTTCATCACGGCCGGGCCAAGGGTGGCACCGACAATCCCCGTGACAATCACGCAAACCGCGGTCAGGGCGGGCACACCGCCAATTTCCTTGGCAATGCCCATCGCAACCGGGGTTGTCACCGATTTTGGCGCAAGGGATGCCAGGGTTTCGGTACTGGCACCCAGAAAATGGGCAATGGCAACGGTGCTGACGGTCGCCATAAGCGAGCCAAACAGAACGCCAAAAACAATGACCGGCAATGCACGTTTAAGGGTTTCCATCTGCCGAAACAGCGGCACGGCCAGTGCGACGGTCGCCGGACCCAGCAGGAAGTGCACAAACTGCGCCCCGTCGAAATAAACCGAATAGGGGGTGCCGGTGAAATGCAGGATCGCGGCAATGATGGCGATGGCAATTACCACCGGGTTGCAAACCGGGTTACGGTTGCTTTTCTGATACAGCCAAAATCCAATCGCATAGGCGACCAGTGTAATGGTCAGCCCGGTTAGCGGTTTGGTCGAAAGATAGACCCATAATTGTGTCAGATCGGCCGGTTCCATCATTTCGCCCCTTCATTGCTGGTATCTGTGGGGTTTGCAGGTGCCTTTGGCAGCAGCTTGGACATCAAAAACGCGGTGGCCGCGATGGTCAGCAGGGTGGAAATAACCAGGGATGCCACAATCGGCAGCCAGTCGCTTTTGACACGGTCGATCTGGGTGATCACGCCAACACCGGCAGGCACAAATAACAGCGAAAAATGCATCAGCAGGTTATCGGCAGCGTCGGTCAGTTCCTTGGGGGGCTTGCGCTTGATCAGCAGGCCAATAAACATCAAACCCAGCCCGATGACAGGGCCTGGCACTGGCAGGCTGAAAAGTTCGGATATCACCTCGCCAAATAGCTGGCAGACAAGGATCAGGGCGAAAGCAGCAATCATTATGGCCTCCCGAAAGGTCGTTTTTTGTGATCGCGGTCACGTTTTTCAATTTCTTACTGTGACATACCCTGCTTTGCCGCCGTTAACTTTTATTAATTACGAAAAACGCCCGTGCACGTTTGGCACAGGCGTTTTTTGTGCCGCGCTGGCACAAATGAAGCGGCTTACATTGATGCGATTTGGGCAATCAGCATTGCCAATTTGCCGCGATCAGGGGTGTAACCCGCCATAATCCCGGTATTTGTCCCGCCAGACACTGTGGGGATGGGCAATGTCAAAGTTAAACGGGCTATCCATATAAAGTTCGATCCAGACAGACGGCCCATCAATGCGGACATAATTACCTGTTTGCGACAGGGAAATGTCGCCCGAATATGCCACATAGGTATCGTCAAGCTGGCTTTCATAGTGCGCCATAATCAGGTCAGCATTGGCATCGTTGATATCATCGACATAACCGGCAATCACGGCGCGCAGAAGGGCGCGTTGCCGGGTATCAAGGGCGGTGGCGGGGATGCCCTTTGCCTGTTTGGGAAATTCCCAATCCTTGCCATATCGCAGCATGACATCGCCAAAATGATCGTTCAGGCGCGCATCCTTGCGCTGCCTGCCATCAAGCGATGCCAGCAAGGCCTTGAAAGCATCCATTTCCTGCTGTTGTGGGGCATTTTCGATGTTGTGGTAGGTAAAGGGGCGGTTGGGTTCGATCCCGCGAAAGGATGGCGTGGCACCAGTGAGGATGCCGTTATGATAGGTGTTTGACAGTGCGAAATGGTGGCCGCCAAATTGCAATTGCCACAGCCCGGTTTCGCTGGGTTCGCCCAGAAAGGCGATGTAAAAATCACCCCGGCCATAGGCATCCCCCTTGCCGGCATCGTGCAAATAATCATCGGCATTCAGGTGTTGCTGTATTTCATCAAAGCCTTCATTGCGCCCGGTGCCGGTTGCTGCCTTTAACAAGGCATTTAACGCCTGCCATTGATCATCCGATAATGTTTCCAGCCGCAGGCCAATACGGGGCCGGTCAAACACATTCCAGGGACGATTTAAATACCATTGCGGATACGTGTGCCAGCGCGCGGCATTTTCAAAATTATAGGCCTGCATCAGATCGTTTCTTTGGCCATCCGACAGGGATTTGGCAAATGCTCGCGCATTGGCCAGAACGGCACGATAGGCCTTTTGGGTATCATTACTGGCAATAAAGGCGTTGGTGGTTTCGGCGTTGGTTTCATCGCGTTCTGCGGTGGCGGCGAGGGCGGGCGCACAGCCCAGCAAAAACAGGGTGCCACCGATGAACGCGCCAAAACGGGCAGGGTAACGCAGCCGCTTATGTGTGTTATCGAATGTGCTGGAAATGGCAGGGAATTGTGAATTTGGTGCAGGGGGCATGTCGCTAACCTTTTTAGGATGTGGCACGCAAGCAGACCAATGTTGATGTCATGAAATATCGATCCCCGGTTTCGGGGTGTTCTTGCGATATCAAAGACATAGGACGCAGCTATTGCGTTTGGTAATCGCATTTTCCGGGTTGGGCGTGCTGGCGGGCAGCACCTTGATGTTGTTTGGCAAAGCAGGCCGGTTGCTTTGGTTTTGGGCAAATATTGGCTATCGCAACCAGTTGCTATTCAGGTTTTGCAAGGAACGCCCGGCAGGACGGCACGATAAAAAACGCCCGCGCGGTGGCACGGGCGTTTGCATGGGTGGTTGCGGCGTCGCTGAGGCTGTCGCCGAGCGCCTGGATGGCTTACAGAATTGCCAGAACATCCTCTGGCGGGCGGCCAAGGGCGGCTTTGTCACCATTCACCACAATCGGTCGTTCGATGGCACGGGGATGGGCGCACAGGGCACTTATCAGGTCATCCCCGGTTAAATCAGCAATGCCTTCCTCGCGGGCTTCTTTCTTGCGAACGATCAGATCCGGGCTTTTACCCAGCTTTGCCAGAATATCGCTTAGTTCTGCCGGGCTGGGCGGGTTGTTCAGATAATCGATAATGGTTGGCGTAATGCCCTTTTCCTCGATCAGGGCCAGGGTCTGGCGCGATTTTGAACAGCGCGGATTATGATAGATGGTGACGCTCATATCTGTGTCCTGTTTTGGGGTGGTTTTGCTTGCTGCGTGATCCCGGATCAGGGGATGGCTGGATAATGTGATGCGAAAAATCGCAAAGGCCACTCGCTAGCATGGGGCCTTACAGCCCATCAATGATTTGCAAAAGGTCTTCCAGTTCATCCGGGTCGGCATCAATGATGCGAAGGGCAATGTCATAGGAAAAGCCCTGGCGCGCCAATGCCGCCAGATCCTTGTCACGTTTTTCATCGCGCAGGTCGGGGCGGCGAAACGGGCCAAGGCGACGGCGGCGTGCATAGGCCGCGGCTGCGGCCCGGTTCGGGTCGGTACCGCGCATATCGTTGCGTGCGGCATCGTCGGCTTCGCTGCGCAGGCTGACGATGGTGTCATCCACCAGTTGCGATGAAATGCCGCGTGCATTCAAATCCGCCCCAATCACGCGAATGGCTTTGCCCTTGCGCATCATCGATCGCGCCCGGCCAAGGGCATAGGCCTCGTCATTGATAAAACCGGCCTTTTCGCAGGCATTTAAAACGCTTTTCATCCAGTCTTCGGCTTCTTGCGGGTCGGTGCCATATTCCGCAATTGAAAGCCGGATTTTACCGCGCATCAGTTTTTCAAGCCGTGCGCGTGATGCGGTAAAACGTTCCAGATACCAGGTGGCATAATTCATTAAATAGTCACGCGTGACCCGGCGGGGTTTTTTCGGCCCCTGTTGGGCATCACGCTTTTTGCCAAAGCCTTTGGGCTTTTGCTGTTTTGCCGGGGTGGGGGCAAAGGCATCTGCCGCGTTCGCATCATTCTGCGCGCGTGTTTGGGGCGGGGGCTGAGAAGAAAGTTTTGCGTCTGACATAATCTCTTTGCCGGCCGGACTTGCGTTTTACGGGTAACTATCCCTATTTTACCGGCAATTGTCTGTGAATTTCGAGGAAAACCAATGCAAGAGCTTGCTCCGCGTCCGATGGGCGCGATCAACTGGCTCGGCCTGTGGACGCTTTATGCCAAGGAAGTGCGGCGTTTTTTGAACGTGCATCTGCAAACCGTTGGCGCGCCGGTGGTCACCAGTCTTCTGTTTCTGGCGGTGTTCCTTCTGGCCCTGGGTCGGGCTGTTGAAACCGTTAATGGCGTTTCTTTCGCCACATTTCTTGCGCCGGGTCTGGTGATGATGACCATGGCACAAAACTCCTTTGCCAATACATCCAGTTCGATTCTGATTTCCAAGGTACAGGGAAATATTGTCGATGTTTTGATGCCGCCGCTTTCCGCCTTTGAACTGGTGGCCGGGTTTGCGCTGGGGGCCGTTACGCGCGGTATTATGGTGGGCTGTGCTACCATCATTGCCATGGCGTTTTTTGTCGATGTGCAAATCCATAATATCTGGGCCATTCTGTATTTTGGCATTTCCGCATCGCTGATGCTGTCGCTGCTTGGTATTGCGGGCGGTGTCTGGTCCGAAAAATTTGACCATATCGCCGTTGTGACCAACTTTGTCATTACGCCGTTATCTTTTCTGTCGGGCACATTCTACAGTGCTGAACACCTGCCCGAAGCGGGCCGGGTGCTGGCACATTTCAACCCGTTTTTCTACATGATCGATGGTTTCCGTTATGGTTTCATCGGCATGTCTGACGGGTCGGTGACCACCGGTGTTTTTGTGCTGTTGGGCGTGAATATCTTTTTGTCGATCCTGTGCTATCGCATGATCAAAACCGGCTACAAACTGAAAGCCTGAAGCGGTCCCAAAGGACTGATTTCAGCATTAAATTCCGTTTTCGGGCAGCATTCGGCATTGGATGCTGCCCGTTTTATTTGTGCGGCGCATCGAAAACCGTATTTTGCCGCATTGACAGGGGGCGGGAATCTCTTGATACTCCGCAGCTTTCCGGTATTCTGCCGGTGCTGACCATGTGGTCAGGAATGTGATTTTACCCATAATCGAGGAAATAAACTGTGATTACACCCGTCATGCCGACTTATGCGCGGGCCGATTTGGCCTTTGAGAAAGGTGAAGGACCTTATCTCTATGCGCAGGATGGCCGACGATTCCTCGATTTTGGGTCTGGTGTTGCCGTAAACTGCCTGGGTCATGCCCATCCGCATCTGGTTGAGGCCATTACCGAGCAGGCGAAAAAGGTTTGGCATACGTCGAATCTGTACCGGGTACCCGGCCAGGAAAAACTGGCAAAACGGTTTGTTGAACATACCTTTGCCGACACCGTGTTTTTCTGCAATTCCGGGGCCGAAGCCAACGAAGCCGGCCTTAAAATGCTGCGCCGTTACCAGTATGTGAACGGCCATGCCGAAAAGAACCGCATTCTGGTTGCCAGCAATGCCTTCCACGGCAGAACCATCGGGACGCTCACGGCAGGGGCCAGCGACAAATACCGCGAAGGTTTTGGTCCGATGCCCGAAGGGTTCGACCGGGTTGCTTTTGGCAATCTGAACGAACTGCGTAATGCCATTACCGAAAAGACAGCTGGCATTCTGGTCGAACCGATCCAGGGTGAAGGTGGCATCATGCCCGCACCGGAAGGCTACCTTGAAGGTTTGCGCAAAGCAGCCGATGAATATGGCCTGCTGGTTATGTTTGACGAGGTTCAGACCGGTATTGGCCGTACGGGCAAACTGTTTGCCTATGAATGGACCAATATGGTGCCTGATATCATTTCGTCGGCAAAAGGTCTGGGCGGGGGCTTCCCTGTTGGTGCCCTGCTTGCAAATGAAAAGGCAGCAGCAGCCCTGACACCGGGTATGCATGGTTCGACCTTTGGTGGCAACCCGCTGGCAATGGCGGCGGCCAATGCCGTGCTGGACGAAGTTTTGAAGCCGGGATTTTTTGATAACGTTCTGGCCATGAGCAAACTGATCCGTGATGGACTGGCAGCAATTTCTGCCAAACATCCCGGTTTCATTGACGAAGTGCGTGGCACTGGTCTGCTGATGGGCATGAAGATGATCCCGAACAATGGTGATGTGGTGGTCAAACTGCGCGAACAGAACCTGCTGACCGTTCCGGCAGGGGACAATGTCGTGCGTCTGTTGCCGCCGCTTAACATCACAAAAACCCAGGTCGACGAGGCGCTGAGCGCAATTGACGCGGTTGCGGCTGCCTTTACCTCGTAAGGAATGAATTAATGACGGATATCAGACATTTTCTGGATATCGAGGGCATGTCCGCCGAGGCATTGCACGATATCCTTTCATTGGGGGACAATGAAAAGGCGGGCAAGGCCCCCTTTGGTGCCAAACCGCTGGCAGGCAAAACCCTGGCCCTGATTTTTGAAAAACCCTCGACCCGAACCCGCGTTTCCTTTGAAGTGGGCATGCGCCAGCTTGGCGGGGATGTTGTGGTTCTGGATTCAGCCAGCAGCCAGCTTGGCCGCGGGGAAACGATTGCCGATACCGCGCGCGTACTTTCGCGCTATGTCGATGCCATCATGATCCGTACGACCGATGAATCAAAACTGCTGGAACTGGCCGAATATGCCACCGTTCCCGTGATCAACGGCCTGACCGATCAAAGCCACCCCTGCCAGATCATGGCCGACCTGATGACGGTGCGTGAACACAAGGGCAAGCTTGACGGGCTGAAATTTGCCTGGGTTGGCGATGGCAACAATGTGTCGACATCCATGATTCACGCGACGTCGAAATTTGGTTTCTCGCTTGATATGGCCTGCCCGGTGGGTTATCGCCCGCAGCAGGGCCTGATCGAGGCGGCAAATTCCGCTGGTGGCAAGGTCCGCCTGGCTGAATTTGACGATGCCCTTTCAGGTGCCGATGTGGTGGTAACCGATTGCTGGGTTTCGATGGGTGATAAAGACCACGATGCCCGTATGGCAGCGCTTGCGCCCTATCAGGTCAATGCGGCGGCCATGGCAAAGGCCAACAGGGATGCGCTTTTCATGCATTGCCTGCCTGCACACCGTAATGAAGAAGTCACCGATGACGTGATCGATGGTCCGCAGTCGGTGGTCTTTGACGAAGCGGAAAATCGCCTGCATGCGCAGAAGGGCATTCTGCTATACTGTTTTAATGGCTTGCCTGCGTAAAAATTCTGCCTAGATTAGGGTCAGATTTTTGGGGCGAACAGCAATGTTCGCCCCTTTGGTATTTGAACCGAAATTGCAACCATCGGAAGCTGATCATGCAAGTTGCTGTCGATTTTTGTCAGCCCTTTACGCTGGAACATTCCAACATCCGTGGCCGCTTCACGCGCCTTGGGCCGACCGTGCAAACCATTGTCGGGCAGCATAACTATCCGCCCCTGGCAAATGACCTGCTGGCTGAAATCATTGCGCTGGCGGTTCTGCTGTCTTCGGCCCTGAAATATGAAGGCCTTTTCACCCTTCAGACATCGTCTGACGGGCCGATCAGCATGCTGGTGGTGGATGTCGATAGCGATGGTAATATCCGCGCCTGTTTGCGTGTTGATGAAGACCGCCTGAATGCCATGATCGCGGCTGAAGAAGGCGGCGAAGAAGCCCTGCGCGGCAAGGTTCATAAACTGATGGGCCATGGCCATATCGCCTTTACCGTTGATCAGGGCGATGATCATGAACGCTATCAGGGCATTGTCTCGCTGGAAGGGGAAACCCTTTCGGAATGTGCCGAAGCCTATTTCCGCCAGTCCGAACAGCTTGAAACCGCTTTCAAGATCGAGGTTCATCGTGGTGAAACCGAACGCGACTGGTGGGTTGGTGGCATGTTTGTCCAGCGTCTGCCGGGCAGTGCATCGGGCGATGCCTTAACGCCCGAACAGGATGCCGAATGGCAGGATAACTGGCGTCGGGCAAAAATCCTGATGGGCAGTGCCACTGCGAACGAACTGGTTGATATTTCGCTGGGGGCGCAGGATCTGATCTGGCGTCTGTTCCATGATGAAGAACCGCGTGTTTTCGATCAGGACCAGTTGCAGTTCAAATGCCGCTGTTCCCGCCAGAAAATCGAAGGTGCGCTTGCCGCTTATCCGCTTGAAGAGTTGCTGGATATGCGCGAATCCCATACCGGTGAAGTCGGTGTGACCTGCCAGTTCTGCAACACGCATTATGGTTTTAACGAAGCCGACCTGCGTGCGCTGAAGGCCGATGACGCACAGCCGGGCGAAACTGCATAAGTCTGCGGCCAAAAGCTGATAAGCCCTTGATGCCAATAAGAACGTCACAGGCTTGCCTTAATCATTATTCATCGTCACGATGACAGTTAGTGGAGCCGGGGCCGTGCCCCGGTTCGCATCGTGATAAAATGTTCAGGAGAACGGGGTAATGATGGGGTTGTCTATGCGTGGCATCAGCCTGGCAGTGGCAGGGGGAATGGCAATGATGGTGGCGGCTTGTACAAGCGCACCCGTGCAAACATACCCGGATGTGACATGGCGTCACCTTTCTCCGATTGAATTTTCGGCAGGCCCGGTTGAAAAGGTCGCGGCCTATGGGGTGCCAGCCGCCAATGACCTGCAGCCTGATCTGCCGTTTGATCTGGGCCGCATGGCAATGAACTGGCCCGATGACCGCCTTGAAACCGCGGGTACCAACGATATTTTGCGTTATAGCGTTACCGATGCCTCCATCACCACTGCAAGCCTTGAAACCAAGGGCGGTATCAAGGGCATGTTCACCGATGACCAGTCGCAGAAGGTGGATTTGAAGGTTGGTGCGAAGCTTGAACTTCTGACCGAAGATGGCACCCAGAAAGGCGAAGTTGCCGCCGTTGTTGAACGCAGCCGCACACTTTCGGAATCGATGTCGGTGGCGGAACGTGAAAAGGCGATCTATGACGAAACCGCTGCCCTGTTGATGGATCTGGATCGCGAGCTTGATAAGCAGATCCATAAAAATCTGGGTCGTTTCCTTTTGAACTAACGCCCTTGGGTGCTGCTGTGCATTGGCCTTTGGGCATTTGCGCAGTCATAAAAACATGAACGGCAGGTTTTCCCTGTATTTTTTGTCCATATCGCAAAATGGATGGAAATATCGGGTAACCTGCCGTTTTTATTTGGGTTTTGGGCTGGTTTTCCCGGTGCGCTTCTGCATTTTCAGGGCGAAAAATGATGCGGGATTAAAAAAATAGCACGGGCCGGGGAATAAACCGGCTGCTCGCCTGTCTTGTTATTATCACCTTCAAGACAGGAGCCGACCCCATGAGCCATCTGCGAAACTTCCTGCACCAGGCAGGCCGCCATATTGCCGGTAGCGCCATATGTTTTGCACTGCTGGGCGGTGGTGCTGCCCTGGCCCATAATGGCGTGGACCATAATGCGCCAAATGCTACCGGTCATGCAGCAGGCCAGCAGGGCGATCCTGCCCAACCTGCCAAAGCAGGTGCCAGTGACGCTGCCAATAATGCCGCCGCATTGGCGCATGAACAGCCCTTTCTGGATGGCAATGCGAATGCAATGGCAAAGATGATGTCGGCCATGCATGTAGCGCCCACCGGCGATATTGACCGCGATTTCGTCACCATGATGGCCCCGCATCATCAGGGCGCAATTGATATGTGCGTGGCATTTTTGCCCTATGCCACCAACCCGCAGCTAAAACGCCTGTGTCAGGAAATCATCGTGACGCAGCAGCAGGAAATTGCCGCCATGTATCTGGCCATTGGCAAGGCACTGCCACCTTCCACCCCGGCACCCACCCACTGATTTTCAGTTTTCTGGCCGTTTGGCAGGGGTTCTTTCCACCCTGCTTGCGGTTTGCGAAGGCGGCTGTCTTTCGCCAAAGGGTCCGTTTTTCACCCGTTTCCCGTCTTTCCCTTGTCCCGTCTTTCATTCCCCAACATTTTAATGTCAGGAAACCCATGAAACGTTTACTTGCCTCAACCTTTTTGACCTGCGGGCTGTTTGTGGCTGCGGGTTCGGCCATGGCCGGGCAGGCGCCGCTGGCGGCATCCACCCCCGACATTCCGATCAGCCACCAGGACCGCGTTTATGCCGCCGAACAGTTTTCCAACACCGTTTCGGTGGTGGACCCGGCCAGCAACACTCTTTTGGGGGTTATCCGCCTGGGCGACCCGCAACCGCGCAATCTCAGCCCGCTTTATCGGGGTCAGGTGCTGGTGCATGGCATGGGTTTTTCACCAGATCATAAAACCATTGCTGTTGTGGCTGTGGGTAGCAATTCGGTGTCGTTTATCGATACTGCAACCAACAGCGTCAAACACACGACCTATCTGGGCCGTTCCCCACACGAGGCATTCTATACCCCCGATGGCAAGGAAGTCTGGATCACCATTCGTGGTGAGGATTATGTGTCCGTCATCGATGCGACGACCTTTGAAGAAAAAACCCGCATCAAAACCCCGGCTGGGCCGGGCATGCAGATTTTTTCGCCCGATGGCAAATATGGTTATATCTGTTCATCCTTTAACCCGGAAACACTGGTGGTTTCGGTTGCTGATCATAAAATTGTCGGCAAGGTCAAACAGGCCAGTCCGTTTTGCCCCAACATTGCCGCCAGCCCCGATGGCAGCCAGGTTTGGCTGACCCTGAAGGATGTGGGCAAGGTGCAGGTATTTGATGCCAAACCACCTTTTGACGTGATCAAAACCATTGATACCGGCCCCATCACCAACCACGTAAATATCGTCAATAATGCCAAGGGGACCTTTGCCTATGTCACCATTGGCGGTCTGAACCAGGTTAAGGTTTTTAACGCCAAAACGTTTGAACAGGTGGCAACCGTGCCGGTTGGCAAGCTGCCCCATGGTTTGTGGCCGTCTGGCGATGGCAGCCGGGTTTATGTTGGTCTTGAAAATGACGATGCCCTGGCCGCCATCGATACCCTGACCAACAAGGTTGTTGCCACCATTCCGATCGGGCAGGCACCCCAGGCGGTGAATTATGTGTCCGGTGCTGTCACATCTGGTGATGGCACGGCAAACCTGCAGGCGCTGGGCGAAACCGACCACGCGGTTCAGTTTGTTTTGCACCCTGTTGGTAATGCCAGCGAACAGTCCACCAGTGTGTCGCTGTTTGACCAGGGTTTGACACAGGTTGTCCAGGCATCGGTTAGCGGGCTTGAGGCCAAAAAGGATTATGTCCTGGCCCTGTCAAACAAGGCTGATGGCAGCGGCCCGTTACAGGCCATTGCCAGCTTTAAGGCCAACCCGGCGGGTGCGGGCATCGTCAATGCGCTTGGCCCCATTCGCCAGCTTGTGCAGGGCGAAGAAGGCATTGCCAAACGTTACCTTGTTATTGCCAGCGGCACGCTTGGCAATATCGGTAAACCGGTTCAGATCCAGGCGATGACCCAGGATTGATTGGACGTGATGTTCCCCGGTGCCCGATGGTGCCGGGGAACGCAACTGGATAAACCGCGATGCGAGAAAACATAAAGCACGCAATGACCAGCAGATCAGACAGGCCAGCATGATGCGTGACGATGATATGATCGGGCGGATCGAACCGTTAATCCCGGCGTTGCGCCGGTATGCACGCGCGCTGATGAAAAACGCCAGTGCGGCCGATGATCTGGTGCAGGATTGCCTGGAACGCGCGATCAGCCGCTGGCATCAACGCCATAATGATGGCAATACCCGGCGCTGGATGTTTACAATTTTGCATAATCTGGCGGTTAATCGCTGGCAGCAGGCACGCGCCCGTGGGGTTCATGTGGCGATCGAGGATGCAGGTGATGCGGTATTTTCACACCCGCCCCGCCAGGATGAAAACCTGCATTTCAATGATGTTATGGCCGCCCTTGAAAAACTGCCCGATGACCAGCGCAGTGTGGTTTTGCTGGTATCGGTCGAAGATCTGTCCTATGCGGATGCGGCAAAGGTTCTTGATATTCCGGTGGGTACGGTGATGTCGCGGCTGTCGCGCGGGCGTGAAAGGCTGGCGCAAATACTGGCAAATCCCGAACGCGAAACGGCACGCGATGATGAAACCCCTGGCATGTCCCCGGTTCTGCGGAGAGTGAAATGAGCAACAGACCCATCAGCGAAGATGATCTGCATGCCTATATTGACCAGGCACTTGATGCCACCCGCCAGGCCGAGGTGGAAGCCTATCTGGCGCAGCACGAAGATGTTGCCGCCCGGGTGGCGGGTTATCGCCGGGATCGCGACCTGTTGCGCAATGCCTTTGCCAAAGTCGCCGAGGAACCCGTTCCGTCGCGATTGAATGTCGAACATATTGCTGCGCGCCAGCGTAGCGCGAAACGTCAGCCCTTGTGGCAAATGGCAGCAGCGGCGATGGTGTTGCTGGTGGCCGGTGGGGCCGGTGGCTGGGTGTTGCATGGCCAAATGCAGGGCAGTGAGGCGACGGCGGCGCAGTTAACGCCAGCCGGGGCCAGCGGTATTGTCGCCCTCGCCAGCGAGGCAGCGGACAGTTATCAGGTTTTTGCCCTTGATCATTTTCGCCCGGTGGAAATGCGTGCCGATGATGGTGATAGTGGCGCGGCCTTTGTCCGCTGGGCGTCAGATCGTCTTGCCCATCCCGTTCAGGTGCCCGACCTTGCGACATCGGGATATCGTTTTATGGGCGGGCGCATTGTCGCAACGGCGCATGGCCCGGCTGCTATGCTGATGTATGACGATGATAAAGGCGTTCGCCTTGTCGTGTTGACCCGCCCGATGAAGGTGGATCAGAACACGTCCATGACCGGCAGCCATCGGGGTGATCTGGGTGGTTATAGCTGGGCGGACAAGGGCCTTGGCTACAGCGTGGTTGCGCCATTGGATGATCAGGTTTTACACCCGTTGGCCGATGAAATCCGCCGCCAGCTTGGCAGTGATGCCTAACATATCAGTCAGAACACAAAAGGCGCGCAAATTGCCGGTTTTGGCAGGTTGCACGCCTTTTTTAATGGGTTCTGTTTGCTTGACTGGTTTAGCGGAACAGCAAAACCGGCACATGGCAGGACCGGACCATTTCGGTCGTGGTGCTGCCAATGATCAGGTTGCGAATGCGTGAATGGCCGTATGCACCCATCACCAGCAGATCGAACTTGTCATTTTCAATGCGGGTTTTGATCACGGTTTCCGCATCGCCCTTTTCAATCGCGCTTTCGGCGTTGATTCCGGCATTGTTCAGAATGGCAACCGCATCATCAAGCGACTGGCGGGCATCGCTGCCCGGTTCGCCCGCGGCAAGCAACAGGCAGGACAGGCCGTTAAACAGTTTGCTTTGGGCAATATGGTTAATGGCTTTCATCACGCTGGGGCCGCCATCAAAGGCGATGACGAATTTTTCAATCGGCTGAAAGGCGCGCGATGTAACCAGCACGGGTTTTGTTGCCCCGCGCACGACCCGTTCCAGGTTGGACCCCAAATGCAGCTTGGCAAAATCGGCGGCTTCTCCGCGTTTGCCAATAATGATCAGGTCGGCATCCTGTTCAAATTCTTCGATGGCTTCGATCAGGTCGCCATGGCGCAGTTTGGTTTCCGCCTCGATCCCGCTTTTTTCGCGGATATGCTCGCTGGCTTCAGCCAGCAACAGGCGGCCATGCTGCAGGGCCAGTTTGCCTTTTTGCGCATCAAGGTCGGCCAGTTCCTTCAACAGGGCACTGCGGGCGCCCAGTTTCAGGTTGCCCGAAAAATCCGCCTGTTCGCCAGTCGCATGGCGACGGCCCAGCACATGCACCAGCGATACTGATGCCGCTGTGCGTTCCGCAATCCAGGCGGCATGGTCACAAACGCTGTTGGAATAGATCGACCCATCGATCAGGGCGATAAGCTTGGTCATGATGGTTGCCTCTTCCCCTAGTGGCCCGCAAGGCGTTCAAACGCGCCCGGCTTGTCATGGATTGCAAGCTTGTCGACGATTGTTTCGCTTGCTTCATTGAGGCCGATCAATTCAACCTCGGCACCTTCACGGCGGAATTTCATCACCACCATGTCCAACGCTGAAACACTGGAAATATCCCAGATATGGGCGTGGGTGACATCGATAACGACTTTATCAAGGGCTTCGCGGAAGTCAAAAGCCTTGGAAAAACGCTCCACCGAGGCAAAAAAGATCTGACCTTCAATGTGATAGGTGCGGGTGGTGCCGTCGCCCGAAAGTTCGCTGCGCACACGGAAAATCTGCGAGATTTTCCAGGCAAAGAAAATACCCGACAGCAGCACACCGACCAGAACACCAATCGCCAGGTTATGGGTGGCGACCACCACAACAACCGTTGCCAGCATCACGACAGACGAGCTGCGCGGATGGGTTTTCAGGCTTTTGATCGAGGACCAGCTAAAGGTGCCGATGGACACCATGATCATGATGGCAACAAGCGCTGCCATCGGAATGATACGGACAAAATCACCCAGAACCACCACCAGGATCAGCAGGAAGATACCGGCCAGCAGGGTGGAAAGGCGGGTACGACCGCCCGATTTGATATTGATGACCGACTGGCCAATCATGGCGCAACCCGCCATGCCGCCGATAAAGCCGGTGCAGAAATTGGCAATGCCCTGGCCGTAACATTCGCGAATGCGGTTTGACGATGTGTCGGTCAAATCATCAACGATGGATGCCGTCATCAGTGATTCCAGCAGGCCAACAGCCGCAACCCCGGCTGAATAGGGCAGAATGATCAGCAAGGTATCGAGGCTGAACGGCACATTGGGAATGGCAAAGGCCGGGAAGGCATCGGGCAATGCGCCCATATCGCCAACGGTGTGGAAATCGGCATCAATGAACAGCGAAATCGTTGTCAGAACAATGATCGATACCAGCGGCGAGGGGATGGCTTTGGTAATGCGCGGGAACAGGTAAATAATGGCAAGGCCCCCTGCCACCATCACATAGGTTACCCACGGCACATTGATCAGTTCGGGCAACTGGGCCATGAAAATCAGGATCGCAAGGGCGTTTACAAACCCTGTCATCACCGATTTCGATACAAATTGCATCAGGTTGCCTAACCGCAGCAACCCCGCAATCATTTGCAGGATACCGGCCAGCACCGTGGCAGCCAGCAGGTAATCCAGCCCGTGTTCGCGCACAAGCGAGCCCATCAAAACAGCAGTGGCTGCCGTTGCCGCCGAAATCATACCGGGGCGGCCGCCAAAAACGGCGGTGATCACGGCAATCGAAAAAGATGCAAAAAGGCCGACCTTCGGATCGACACCGGCAATGATCGAAAAGGCGATGGCTTCGGGAATAAGTGCAAGGCCAACAACCATGGCCGACAATACGTCATTGCGAATATTGCCCAGCCATTCGGCGCGCAATTTCGGAAGGAAATCTGTGTTCACAGGAATATCTCCAGTCGTCCCCAATCCCGCAGCGAATGGCGCGGGCCGTCTTTTATCGGAATTTTCGAAAATCTTGAATGATCGGTCGATCAGGTGCCATGAAGCCCACAATGGAACATGCGCCAGGAAAGCAGGTCTCCGTCGCACTTATGGGGCAGTCATTAAAAGGCACACCTTACATCGGACCAAAATCCATAATTATTCAAATCACATGCTGCGTCGCAGCGGATTGTACCTACCCCAATTTCGGCCAAAACACAACCTTGCCACCCGCAAGGGCGCGGGTAACAGGCATGCATGCAAAAGCGCCCCTTCGTTTGCCAAAGGGGCGCTTTTGGTGTGCTGCGCGGTTGTTTCAAACCCTATGCAGGCCGTATTTGCCGTAAGGCTGGCAAAGGCTGCGTTATTTGCTGTCCTGAATTTCTCCCAGGAAAATATCAATCTCGCGGCGCAGGTTATCAGCCTGGCGGGCAAGGCTGTCGGCGGCACTGGTAACATCGGCGGTGGCGGTTTCGCTGCGTTTGGCGGCGTCACTGACCCCGGCAATATTGCGGGTAACTTCGTCTGTACCCTGTGCGCTTTGTTGTGTGTTGCGGGCAATATCGCGGGTGGCGGCACCCTGTTGTTCGACCGATGCGGCAATGGTGGTGCCAATGGTGTTGATGTCGCCAATCACGTTGGAAATGGCCTGCATCGACAGCACGGCTTCGTGGGTTGCTGTCTGGATGGTGACGATCTGATCGCTGATTTCGCTGGTTGCCCGGCTGGTTTGTGCGGCCAGCGATTTTACCTCGCCCGCGACCACGGCAAATCCCTTGCCGGCATCGCCGGCGCGTGCGGCCTCGATAGTGGCATTCAGGGCCAGAAGGTTGGTCTGCCCGGCAATATCATTGATCAGGGTAACAACCTCGCCAATGCGATCGGCACTTTGGGCCAGGGTTTGCACCAGCTTGTTGCTTTCATTGGTGCGGCTAACGGCACCCTGGGCAATATCGCTGGATTTCTGGGCCTGTTCGCTGATTTCCAGGATTGATGCGGATAATTGTTCGGCTGCGGTTGCAACCGATTTCACATTGCCCGATGCTTGGCGCGCCGCCGCCACGACATTGTTGCTTAAAAGGTTGGTCTGCGAAACGGTTTCACCCATGACAGTGGCACTGCTGCGCATCGAATTCGATGCCTGTTGAACGGCCTGCAGGGCCTCGTCACTGCGATTGCGGAACTTGTCGATCGACCGGCGGATTTCCTCCGCACGGTCAAGTTTGCGCTGGCTTTCGGCTTCGCGCTCGGCGGTCAGGCGGGCATTTTCACGCAAATTACCCTGAAACAGGTTAAGGGTTTCAAAAATGCGGCCAACGGCATTTCGGCTTTGTGCTTTGGGGATGGCAACATCAAGTTCGCCATGCGCCAGCCGTTCCATCAGGGAAACGGCCTGTGTCAGCGGCCGGGTAATCCCACGGCCCAGCGACAGCCCAACCAGCACGGCAATTGCGGCAACACCGGCCAGCAACATCAGCGAGAAATTGCGCATCCAAATCGCCGGGGCAAAGATTTCGTCGCTGTCAATTTCGGCAACCATCGCCCATTTGGTATCGGCAAATGACATGGGCACATAGGATGACACAACGCTGTCGTCACGGTAATTCAGGTCTTCCATGGTGCCGGTTTTACCCGCCAGGGCATCGCGGACCTGTTTGGTGTCAATCCGGCGCTGCAGGCTGGTATGGGCATCACCCATGCGGCTGTCATTGCGCATCAGCAAATCCTGGCCAACAAGGTAAACTTCGCCGGTTTTGCCCAGCCCGTCATTGCGCTGCAGGATATCATTAACCCGGGCAATGGGGACTTCGACGGCAAAAACACCCATGCGCGTTGTGCCATCATCGGCAAATACCGGTGTCGCCAAAAAGGCATTGCTGCTGCCTGCCGCCGGGCCATACAGGGTGAAATCGGCAAAGGCTACATTGCCAGCCTGGGCATTGCTGGCTTCGTTAAACACGCGGGCCAGGCCGGTTTTTGCCAGTTCCGGGTCGCCAAGGCGGGCGGCAAAATCATCGCGTTTCGCCTCGGAATACAGAATATCGCCATCCTGGCTGATCAGGAAAATGTCGGCATAGCCGCGGGCATGTAACAGCTTTTCCATCCACGGATGATACTGGTGATGGATATCGGACCAGGTAGAACCATCCTTTGCCTGCAATAACTGGTCGCGCTTGTCGGCCGGGTTCGGGTTTTGCGCGATGTAAAAATTTTGCAGGGTCTTTTCCGGGCTGCTGCCCAGATCCGACCAGGCAAAACCAAACAGTTTCATTGCCTGGCGAATGGCAGGGCTGTCGGCCTGAATGACCAGATCTTCGCGCACCGAAACCAGATATTGGTTAAGCTCGCTTTGGCGTGAACTGGCAAGGGCAAACAGTTTGTCGGTGGCCCCTTCATTCAGGGCATCGCGGGCGATGACATAGCTTGAGATCGCCGTGACAGCGGTAGCCACGATCGCGATCAGGGCGATAACGGCGGGAATGACCCGTCTTAATGACATTCTGGCTAAAAAACCCACGATGCTTATTCCAGTCTTTTTCGATGCCGGTGATAGAACCGGCACCTATTATTGAATTTATACCTGTGGTTTTATCTATGGGGCTTCGCCGGATTGGGGAAATCAAATGAATGTGCTGGCGTGGTGATATAAATGTGAACGATCATTCCAGAATTTTGCTTGCAAAGCTGGATTTTGCTGCCAGATATATTGCGGCCTGTCGGGATTTTGCCGCTATTGCGGGCTGTTAGCGCCAAATCCACGCGCGCGCGCGGGTAACCGGCGCAATCGCAACGCGTGTGTGTTGCTGGGTTTATGCCGCCCTTTTGCGGATCATAGGGCCTTTATCACCCGGGAAATTACAGGCACAAAAAAGGCGGCATCACGAAGACGCCGCCTTTGAATTATGCCATCAGCCCGGTTTAGCGGTTCTGACGGTTATCAATCAGATCATCAACCACGCCCGGATCGGCCAGGGTCGAAGTATCGCCTAGCTGGTCATATTCGTTCGCAGCAATTTTGCGCAGGATACGGCGCATGATCTTGCCCGAACGGGTTTTCGGCAGGCCCGGCGACCACTGGATATAATCGGGGCTGGCAATCGGGCCGATTTCCTTGCGCACCCATTTCACCAGTTCACCACGCAGCTCGTCGCTGGGTTCTTCATCGGCATTAAGGGTGACATAGGCATAAATGCCCTGGCCTTTAATGTCGTGCGGAACACCCACAACGGCGGCTTCGGCCACCTTGGGATGGGCAACCAGCGCGCTTTCAACTTCGGCCGTACCCATACGGTGGCCCGAAACGTTGATCACGTCATCGACACGGCCGGTAATCCAGTAATAGCCATCTTCATCGCGACGTGCGCCGTCACCCGTGGTGTAAACCCCGGCAAAGGTCGAGAAATAGGTCTGGATAAAGCGTTCATGATCGCCATAAACCGTGCGCATCTGGCCCGGCCAGCTATATTTGATCACCAGGCTGCCTTCGGTCGCGCCTTCCAGTTCATTGCCTTCATGGTCCAGTAGTGCCGGTTCAACACCAAAGAACGGCAGGGTGGCCGAACCCGGTTTCAAATCGGTCGCGCCGGGCAGCGGCGTAATCAGGATGCCGCCGGTTTCGGTCTGCCACCAGGTATCCACAATCGGGCATTTTCGTTTGCCAACATGCTCGTGATACCATTCCCAGGCTTCCGGGTTGATCGGTTCACCGACCGACCCCAGAATGCGCAGCGATGACAGGTCGGCTTTTTCCACCCATTCGGCACCTTCGCGCATCAGGGCGCGAATGGCGGTCGGTGCGGTATAGAAAATATTGACCTTGTGCTTTTCACACACTTTCCAGAAACGCGAAGCATCCGGATAGCTGGGCACGCCTTCAAACATCAGGGTCGTGGCGCCGTTGGCCAGCGGGCCATAAACGATATAGCTATGTCCCGTGACCCAGCCCACATCGGCCGTGCACCAGTAAACATCGCCATCATGGTAATCGAACACATATTGATGCGTCATTGACGCATAAACCAGATAACCGCCCGATGTATGCAAAACACCCTTCGGTTTGCCGGTTGAACCCGATGTGTAAAGCACGAAAAGCGGGTCTTCGGCATTGACCTCGGTCGGGGGGCAGTCGGGTGATGCGGCATCGCAAATGTCCTGGTACCAGACATCGCGCGCGTCATTCCAGGGAATGTCCTTGCCGGTATGTTTTACCACGACCAGCTTTTCAACCGACTTCACACCGGGATGGGACAGGGCCTCGTCGGCATTGCGTTTCAGGGCAACACCACGGCCACCCCGCAGGCCTTCATCGGCGGTAATCACGACCTTGGCGCCGCAATCTTCGATGCGACCGGCAAGGGCCTCGGGCGAGAAGCCACCAAAAACGATGGAATGGATCGCGCCGATGCGCGCACAGGCCAGCATCGATACTGCTGCTGCCGGGATCATCGGCAGGTAAATGACAACGCGGTCGCCCTTGTTCACACCCATGGTTTTAAGGGCATTGGCAAAGCGCGATACGCGTTCATGCAGGTCTTTATAGGTGATGTGTTCGGAAACTGACGGGTCGTCACCCTCAAAAATGATCGCGGTCTGGTCGCCGCGCGTCGCAAGGTGACGGTCCAGGCAGTTGGCCGAAACGTTCAGCGTGCCGTCTTCATACCATTTGATATAAAGGTTGTGCGGATCATAGCTGACATTTTTGACCTTGGTGAAAGGCTTGATCCAGTCAATGCGTTTGCCGTGTTCGCCCCAGAAGCCTTCCGGATCCTCGACCGATTGTTTGTACATGGCATCGTATTTGGCTTTGTCGATCAAGGCGCCTTTGGCGGTTTCCTCGGAGACGGGATAAACGTTCGCAGACATTGTTAAGCCTCTTGTTCGTTTCCTGTTGTCTATGCGTTCGCACCGCATACCCGCCCGCGAAGATCAGGGTATGTGCACCGGTGCGAAAATTCGGTGCGGTTCAGTTTCCCGCCTGGCTGTGCCTGACGGCCTTCCGTTACGGAATGCCGGTCAAACGAGACCTGTCGCTTGCGCCCTATGCTAGTGCGCAGAACATATTCAGGGAATACAACTTAAGACGGGTGCCGCAAGACAGCGAAAGCTGCCTTTCAACTTTGGAATGTGGTTGTGGTTACGCCGTTTAGGTGGACGGTCCGGAGCGTTTTGCACCCGCTGGCGTTTGTTGTTTTTAAAAAGCCGTTTCCTGAATAGATGCTTGAAGCATAGTCACAATTTTCGGGTTTCGCCAGTGGCGCGGGCGAAAATGGCATTCTTTTCCTTTTTCGGTCGCAAATCGTGCTTGCCCTGCGCTAAACCGGAAATAGTCCCACGAACAAGGTTTTATCATGACACCGGAACTTACCGCGCCTGTTGCCGTCTTTGATGCGGGAATCGGCAGTTATTCGATTGTTGCCAAAATTCGCGAAAAATGGCCGCAAAAGGATATCGTCTATTTCGCAGATCGCGCCAGTTTCCCCTATGGCCGTAAAAATGCAGCATCGTTGCTGGCCGTCATGCGCCAGACCATCGATTATCTGAATGGTTTTAACCCGTCAGGCATTGTTATTGCGTCCAATGCCCCCTCGATCATGGTGTTAAACGATGTGCAGAAGCTGACATCAACACCGGTTAGCGGGGTTTTACCACCCGTGCAGGCCGCCATCGCGGCATCAGCCAGCGGGCATGTTGCCGTGATGGGTGTGGCATCGTTAATTGATAGCGATATGTTTGCACAGTTTATCGCGCCATTTGCAGGCCGGGCGACGGTTACGGGCTTTAACGCATCGGGCGCAATTGACCATGTTGAAAACGGTGATTTCCTGTTCAAACCTGATGAAACTCGTGTCACCGTTGAAAAACTGATGGCTGATATTTTGGCCGTTGACCCGGAAATTGATGTGCTGACCCTTTCAAGCACCCATTTGCCGTGGTTGCGCCGATATTTTGAGGAAGCAGCCCCCAATTGCACCTTCCTTGATCCTGCAGATGACGTGGTAAATGCCCTTGATATTGGCCCGATGGGCAAGGGCATTACCTATGGCGTGGCAACTGAAGCCCCCGGTTTTGAAATTGCCGAATTTGAAGAAATGCTGCGCCAGATCGGCGTGGATTTGCCCATCCATAAAGCCGTCCTTTGACGGCTTTATCGGCCCTGCCGTTTGCGTGGCTGGATTTATAAGAACAAAACAGATACAACCGAATTGTCCTGTAATCAGATGGTGTGAATATGGATCCGGTTTCTTTGGCCGTTGGCGGCATTGTGGTTTTGGTGGTGTCGCTGGTTTTCAGTACGCAACTGGTGAAACGCGCGCGGGAATCGGCCCTGGCCGAGGCGGAATCGCACAATGCGTTAATCGCTGCGCAGCTTGAACAGGCCGAAGCCACGCGCCGCGAACTGGCAAGTGAACTGGCCCAGTTGCGTGACCGGTTTGATGGCGTTGCCGAAAAACGCGCCATTGCCGAAACCACGGCCAACCGTGTGCCGGGGCTGGAAACCGAAATTCGCGAATTGCGTGTTTCGCTGGAACACTGGCGCGAAAAAGGGGCGGAGCTTGAAACCGCGCTGGAAAAGGAACGCGAAGCTGCCCAGGAAAAGCTTCAGATGCTGGATGATGCGCGGGTCAAACTGCTTGATAGTTTCAAGGCGCTGTCGTCCGATGCGCTGAAGGTCAATAACGACGAATTCATGAAAATGGCGCGTGAAAGCTTCTCGCGTCTGCAGGAAGGGGCCAAAGGTGACCTTGAAAAACGCCAGCAGGCAATTGACGGGCTGGTAAAACCTATCCGTGAACGGCTTGAGGCCTTTGATGTAAAGGTCAATGAACTTGAAAATTCGCGTAAACTCGCCTACGGCGAATTGCGTGAACAGGTTGGGTCACTGGTCGCATCGCAGCAGCGCCTGTCGCGTGAAACCCAAACGCTGAGTTCCGCGCTGCGGTCCAGTTCGTCGGTTTCCGGTAAATGGGGCGAATTGCAGCTTAAACGCATTGTCGAACTGGCCGGGATGGTCAACCATTGCGATTTTGAAGAACAGGTTCATTTCAAAACCGATGAAGGCGACCAGAAACCCGATATGGTCATTCACCTGCCGGGCGGCAAAAACATTGTGGTTGATGCCAAGGCACCGACATCGGCCTATCTGGAAGCGATCGAAGAAAAATACGACGATGACCGCCGCGAAGCCCTGATGGGAACTTATGTTGCCAATGTTCGTAAGGTTATAGCTGGCCTTTCAAAGAAGTCTTACTGGAAATCTGTAAATTCACCGGAATTTGTTGTGTTGTTTCTGCCTGGTGAAAGCTTTTTTTCTTCCGCGCTGGAACGCGATCCCAGCCTGATCGAAGACAGTTTCCGCGATGGGGTTATTCTGGCAACGCCGACCACCCTGCTGGGCCTGCTTAAGGCGGTGGCCTATGGCTGGCGGCAGGAAGCCCTGGCCGATAATGCCCGTGATATCAGTGAAATTGGCCAGCAACTGTTTGACCGTCTGGGATCGCTTGCCAAAAACTTTACCGCCATGGGCAAATCCCTTGAAGGAACGGTAAAGCATTACAATAAAACGCTGGGGTCGCTGGAAAGTTCGGTCCTGGTGTCGGCCAAGCGGCTTAAGGAAAAGCATATCGTGGCCGATGACCGCGATATTGACCAGCCGGGGCAGTCGGAAACCCATGTTCGCCAGCTTAGCAAACCCGAACTGACCGCCCATATGCTTGAAGATCGAAGCTAAAGCACGTTGCGCCCATCTTGCCGCCATCTGGCTGCTATGCGACGGACTTCTTGACTCCCATAACTTGCGGTCTTATCTCCAAGCCCGACTTATATTATATTGAAGCCGTTCCAAGGGGGACGGTTTCTTCTTTTGACCCGGAAAATCTGACATGGCCTTGCGTGAAATTCTTATCGTTCCTGATCCCCGCCTGAAACAGGAATGCGAACCGGTATCCGAGGTGAATGACGAGATTCGCCAGATTCTGGATGATATGCTTGAAACCATGTATGACGCACCGGGCATTGGCCTTGCCGGCCCGCAGATTGGCGTGATGAAGCGCGTGATCGTGCTTGATGTATCCGACGACAAGGAAAAACCGGCACCGATGAAAATGGTGAACCCGGAAATCATCTGGGAGTCCGAAGATTTTTCGGTCTATCAGGAAGGTTGCCTGTCGATCCCCGATCAATATGCCGATGTCGAACGCCCTTTGGAAGTTGGCGTGCGTTACCTTGATGAAAATGGCACGGAACACGAGATTGAGGCCGATGGCCTTTTGGCAACCTGCATCCAGCATGAGATCGACCATCTTGATGGTGTGCTGTTTACCGATTATCTCAGCGCGCTGAAACGCAACATGATCCTGAAAAAGGTCATGAAATTGCAGAAAGCCAAAAAGTCGGCCTGATATAAAACCGCTTGATTAACCAGGTGGTTTCGACGTTTACCATTGCATATATTGCGCGCCGCGCCGGTAGCGCAACAAAGGGGCTGGTTTACCGGCCCTTTTTTATGGGCAATCGCAGGGCTTAACTGGCAGGCAGGTTGGCAAGCTGGCCAATAATCCAGCCTTCCTGATCGCGGATCATTGCCGTGTCTGGCAGGTTTTCCGCCCGTTTCCCCATTGCAATCATGATCAGGCCAATCACACCGATAAGCGCGTCAAAGGCATCATCCTTGCCATTGGCATTATCGATGCCGTTGGCAATGCGCTGGTAAAGCGATGGTTCCATCACAATGCCCCTGCTTTCAAGTATTGGCATTAACTGCGCAATGGCATCCCGGCGGGCGTCCTGCCGGGATTTGGCAAAGCGGCCCGATGGCAATGTCATCTCATGCAAGCCCAGCCAGCCATAAATCTCGGCCGGGTAGGTTTCGATCAGGGTGGTGCCGGGTGTTTGCGAAAGACGGGCAAGATCCCCATCAAACGGCCAGATGTGAAACCCGCGATCCCGACCGGCCAATAACAGGTTTTGCCAGCCATGCAGCATCGCCTTGCCCACCTGGTTTGCGCCTAATGTCCAAAAAGGGACGGCGGCTTCATTGCGGGTTGCTGTTGCCTTTTCACAGGCGCGGTGCAGGTCGGAAAAGGCATCAACGCCCAATCCACTGGCAAGATGGGCGCGTTTTACGCTGCCTTTCGCACCGGCACGTGCGGGGTAAAAGGGGCGGTTGGGGGTGATCTGTGTTTGGTCATCGCAAATATCAAAAAAGCCCTGTCCTTGCGGGGTTGAAAGCCAATCCAGCACCGATGCGAAATTTTCAAACCCGGACTTTTCATACCATGCCCGACATAACCCCAGCGGAAAATCCAGCCCCAGCCAGATGGTTTTTGTTTGCCCGTCCTGGCAAAGCTGGTTGATGAACGGGGCGATATCCCCCACGGGTGACATATCATCAATGCACCAGCCTTCATCACGATCATTGATGCGACGGGCATGTACTTTCCAGCGGCCCTTTGCCCCTACAGACCAGTCAGCATGGTAAATTTCATCAATATCAAAGGGCATGGTTTGGCATTCAGGGCTGTGTGGCTGGGCAGGGTGATGGCAGTTGCCGGTTTGCGGGTTGTATTTTCGCGATCATACCGCCAAATTGCGCAAACATCAGTTTGCCTCTTACGATGAAATGGTTTGGTCATGACGAAATTGCGAATTGCCTTTATGGGAACGCCGGATTTTGCCCTGGTGGCGCTTAAGGAACTGGTTAAGGCAGGTCATGACGTGGTGTGTGTTTATTCCCAGCCGCCGCGCCCCGCGGGCCGCGGGCACAAGGAAACACCAACCCCGGTTCATGCCTGGGCGCACGATCAGGGGATCGAGGTGCGCACCCCCGTTTCCTTAAAATCCGATGCCGAAAAGCAGGCCTTTGCCGATTTGAACCTCGATATCGCTGTGGTTGCCGCCTATGGCCTGATTTTGCCAAAGGCGATTTTGGATGCGCCGAAAATGGGCTGTTTGAACATTCATGCATCCCTGTTGCCACGCTGGCGGGGGGCTGCGCCGATTCAGCGCGCCATTCTGGCCGGTGATGCCAAAACAGGTGTCACCATCATGCAGATGGATGTGGGCCTTGATACCGGCGACATGCTGCTGATCGATGAAATTGCCATCACTCCCGAAACCTACGCCAGCGGGCTGCATGATGATCTGGCTGATATGGGCGGTCGTCTGATTGTTGATGCGCTTGAAAAACTGCCCGCCGGGCTGCTTACGGCGACTCCCCAGCCTGAAGATGGCGTCACCTATGCCGCCAAGCTGGAAAAGACCGAAGGCAAGCTGGACTTCACAGAAGATGCCGCGCTGCTGGAACGTAAAATCCGCGCTTTTACGCCCTGGCCGGGGGCCTATTTTGATTTGGGCAAGGAACGCATCAAGGTGCAGGCCGCCCAGCATATTGACAATACCGACGCCAATATCACCGGTCACCCCGGCGAGATTATTGATGACCAGCTGACCATCGCCTGTGGCAGTGGTGGTGCCCTGCGCCCAACCCGTATTCAGCGCCCCGGCAAGGCCGCGATGGATGCCGATGCAGTTTTGCGCGGTTATGACAAACTGGCAAAAGGCGTTATCGTTTCCTGATTTTGCCGCTATCGTGGTGGCAAAGCCTTAATGTGCCAATTGCCACCATCGGCTCCTGCCCCACAGGAACGCCACAGATACGCTACAGGAAGAACGCATGACGGAAATTCGCCTTGCCACCAATCGCGATGGTGACCAGATCAGCGATCTGATTGCCAAAGTATTTGCCGAATATCCCGGTTGTGTTTTTGACCGTGCGGCTGAGTTTCCCGAACTGGATGCCATTGCCGATGATTTTGCGCCACAGGGCGCGATCTGGGTGGCGGAAAATGCCGATGGGCAGATTATTGGCTGTCTGGGCATCAAACTTTCCGATGATCAAACAGTGGCCGAACTGCACAAGGTTTATCTGGATAAATCCAGCCGTGGGCAGGGCCTGGCCCAGCGTCTTTTGGCCCATGCGCGGGACTGGCTTTTGGCGCAATACCCCGCCTGCCAGGAATTGGTGCTTTGGACTGATACCCGCTTTGTTGCCGGGCATCATTTTTACCGGAAGTGTGGTTTCATCGAAACCGGCCAGACCCGCACGTTAGATGACCTTAGCAAATCGGCGGAATTGGCCTTTCGCGCCGAACCGGCAATGGTTCTGGCCGCAGCTTAACTGTTTGGCCTTGGTGGCCTAATTCACCTTGTTGAGACGGTTTTAACGCCAGATACACAAACAGCCTGACCAGCTTGATCAGGCTGTTTTTTATTATCCTGTGTCGAAAGTCCCGGCTTAGCTTGCCTGCCCTTTGGCGGCGGCTTCGGGGTTCAGGGCTTTTTGGTTTGTCTGGATCGGGCGGCCATCTTCGCGGCGGACCGAACGGGCATCGCGCATGCCCAGTTCCCATGGCGGGACCGGGGTGAATTTTTCGGCCAAAAAGTCCACAAAGGCGCGGACCTTGGGGGAAAGGTGCCGTTTATGCGGATACACCGCCGAAATCCACGCGCGGTCATGGATAAAGTCGGTCAGAACCGGGGTCAGGCGACCGGCACGAATATCTTCATGGACCAGATATTCCGCGAGGCGGGCCATGCCCAGCCCGGCAACAACGGCGGCATGCAATGCATCACCGTCATTGGCCGAAAAACTGCCCTGCGCGCGGAAGGACATATGGCCTTCAGGTGTTTCAAAGTGCCAGTCGTTAAAGCTTTCGCGCGATGACAGATGTAAACAGTTATGGTTCACCAGATCCTGCGGTTTGCGCGGAATGCCGTTTTTTTCAAGGTAATCGGGCGATGCGACGATAAAACGCCGGTTTACGGCATATTTGCGTGCAATCAGCGATGAATCCTCAAGTTCCGACAGGCGAATGGCCAAATCGTAGCCATCGTTGACCAGATCGGTGAATTTATCATCAAGTGTGAGTTCCACCCGCACATCCGGATACATATTGAGGAATTCCGGGATCAGTGGCACCACCTGGTATTTGGTAAAGGCGACCGACGCGTTAATGCGCAAGGTGCCCCGTGGTGCGGCATAAAGCTGGGTGACGACTTCTTCGGCTTCTTCAATTTCATTAAGAATGGTGCGCGCACGTTCATAAAAGGCGCGGCCTTCCTCGGTCAGGCTAAGCTGGCGTGTGGTACGCATCAGCAAACGTGCCCCCAGCCGGTCTTCGAGGCGCGAGATATATTTGGAAACCGCAGATGGCGACAGGCGCAAAGCCCGCGCTGCTGCCGAAAAGCTGCCTTCTTCAACAGCATAGACGAATATTTCCATTTCTGCAGCGCGATCCATCGGCGTTTCCTCAGACCAATTTGGTTATTTGTGATGGTTGTTCATAAGTAATGTGCATATTGAGGTAATTCCCCTTCGCAGTAAAGAGAATTAGATTGTTTTTCAGACGACGCGGCGATGTTGCCGCAGAAAACGAAATTCAAGGAGGTCCGATATGAGGACGTTTGCTGACATCAAATTGCTGACGATCGAAACCAGCGAGATCGAAGCTGGCGTGCGTAAGGGCCAGCAGCTTCGCGCTGAATTCATCAGTGGCTTCTTCCGTAACCTGTTCAAAGGTTCCGATGCCAAGTCCAGCCACGATGCGACCCCGGCCGGCACCGTTGGTGGTGCAGCCTGATCACTGATCAGAATTCAATCCGTGAGCGCGTCACCCGCGCTCCGGTATCTACCCGAGTTTTACTGTAGCGTCCTTCCTCCCAAGTTATGACGCTGTTTTCCCGACTGGCCCGGACACCTTTGTGTTCCGGGCCGTTTTTTTTGCCGATTTTACCCATTTATGCCCCATCAGAACAAATGGGTCGCATTTAATGTATCCCGGCATATTGTCCGGGATGCGCTGGTTGATTGGGTTGGATTACCCGGCTTAGCGACATTCCCGGGGTTATCCCTGCCGGATTGCGCTTAACCAACCCGCGCTGCTTGCGGCTGCGTCATATGCGGTGGGCGATAAAAACCCGGGCGTTCAGCCAGCCAGGATAGCAGTGTTGCAATTGCCATGGCGCTGACGGTGCCAATCAGGATACTGGGTAAATTGACACTGGCGGCAAACAGCCAGCCATATATGGGCGGGCCTGCCGATGATGCCAGCACCATAATCGCCGTCAGGCTGGATCGCACCGACCCGATTTCATGTAAAGGCACCAGTTCGGGCACAATGGCGGTGCGCAGCGTGGTGGCAAAGCCGGTAGTGAAGCCCGCCAGCGCCATATAAACCGGAATAATCTGTGCCGTGCTGGTCATTGCCAGCACGATAACGGCCATCATCAATGGCAGTAAATGCCAGGGGAACAGCCGCCTTGCGCCAAATTTATCAATCAGCGGGCCACTGCCAAAGGCCCCGATGACCGACGTAATGGCAAAAAGGGTAAAGCCCGCAGCAAACCAGCCAAGGTCGATGTTTTTCTGGCTGGCAATAACCGACTGATGAAAGAACAGCGCGGTTAACACCAACGGTTGTCCTGCCAGCATGGGAATCGAAAGCCAGATATAAACCGACCTGAACAGCTTGGGATGTGGCGATCCGTTGGTTTGATGCCTGTCTGCCTTTACCGCATCAGTCGCATTATTTGTGTGGATTGGTTCGATGTTATCTGCTGGCTGTTCTTTGGCGATGGAGGATGGACCATTGGTTTTGTCATCTGCCGCAGCGCTTTTGGCAGATGCACTATGCGCGGGTACGGCCCGAAAACCGGCATTGCCCCGCACCAGCCAGCTGGCCAGCGGTACCATGACCAGCAAAATCACAATCCCGGCCGTAACAAATGCACCGCGCCAGCCCAGCCCGGCAATCAGGGCCAGGAAAATGGCGGGCATGATAGCCTCGGCCATGGGAAAACCAAACGCGGCAATCGCCAGCGCCCGGCCGCGATTGCGATCAAAATATCGGGCAATGCTGGTCATGCTGACATGGCTCATCAGGCCCTGACCGGCAAATCGCAAAATAAACAGCCCGGCAATCAGCACCGGTATGTTTTCCGATGTCGAGGTAACAAAACAGCCCGCAGCAAGAAAGACCATCACCAAAAGGCTGTAACGCAGCATGTCGATCCGGTCGATCATTCGCCCGATAAAGGGCAGGGCCGCCGCACTGGCAATGGTGATGCCAGCATAAATATTGGCAAACCCGGTTTCGTTAATGCCCAGGCTTTGTGAAATGAAGGGAACAAATAACGCGATTAAAAAAGTCTGCCCAAAGGCCGAGCCAAAGCTGTGCAACGCACCAAACGCCAGCGGGCGGGGTGATTGCCGCAAAAGGTGGAAAAACTCCATTTTGAAACTTGCTGGTTTGAGTTTGAAAAAGAATACAAAATTGTATCGATTCAAATGGTCGCCGTCTACTGCGCGACTGGATAGGGGATGCAGGCCAAACGCCCAATGTCCAACACCAACCCACCATGCTGTTATCACCAAAAAAAACGGCACCGCCGAAACGGTGCCGTATCAAAGCCAATGACAGTGACATGCCTTTATCGCTTCCCGGTTAAATCGGGTTGGTCATGAAGGCTGTGCGCGTTGCATGAAAACCGGTTCACACAATCCCGCCGTACCATCGCGGCCACGGCACCTGGCGATGCTTAACCGTGGCTGTGTGTGGTAACCGTGCCTTCCGGCCCCTCAGCATCACAGGGGCGAACCTTGATGGCAGCCTGTGCCTGTTCGCCCAGATCAAGGCAATCCTTCATTTGCGGGCTGCAAACATGCCAGCCGCCGCCGGTTGCCCCGGATGCGGCAAGGTTAAGTTCGGGCAGCGCCCCCAGATGCGGGGTATAAACCCACCAGTCATTTTTCAGGATCGCGTCGGGCGGGGGTTCCATTCCGGCCCCGCCGCCCTTTACACGGGCTTCTACAATTTTAAGCCCGTCTGGCACGATATGGTAATCTTCCTGCCAGCCGGTATGTTCCACCGAATGCATCCACGACAGGGTAAATGCCGTGATGGCAAGGCTGATGGTTTTACTGGCTGTCAGTATGCAAAGGCCCATTGGATCAGGCCCCTGTTGCTTCTTTGATTTTGCGCAGCCGCAGCATATGCATGACAACAAACAGTGCAAACAGTGCAAAACCCATCACATCGGTAACCGGATAGGCCGCAATCAGGGTAAAAGCTGCTGCCACCGCAATCAGCCGTTCCGGAACGGTCAGGCGAATGTTCAGCGCACCAATCACCGCCATGCCCCACAGGCCAATGGCAATTGCCGTTTTGGTAAAGATATAGGCAACCGCCGGCACATAGCCGATTTCATCGGCCATCGGCCCGCCATCCTGAAGCATCAATGCCGGGGTATAAACCGACATGAAAGGAATCAGGAAGCCCGCTGCCGCCACCTTGATGGCTTCAAGCGAGATTTTAAGCCCGCTTGCCCGTGCAATTGGTGCTGCTGCAAAACAGGCAAGCGCGACAGGCGGTGTCAGATCGGCAAGGATGCCGAAATAGAACACGAACATGTGGCTGACAATCAGCGGCACACCAAGCTGCAACAGTGCGGGACCAGCAATAGATGATGTGATGATATAGTTGGGAATGGTCGGAATACCCATGCCCAGCACGATGCAGGTGATCATGGTCAGGATCAGCGACAGGAACAGGCTTTGCGATCCGACATGGACGATGAAGGCACCAAAGGTATTGGCAACACCGGTCAGCGTCATGGTGCCGATAATGATACCGACAACCGCACAGGCAACACCGACAGGCAAAGCTGTTTTTGCCCCTTCGGCCAGGGAATCCCGGCAGATCAGCAGGGTTTCGCGCCCGCCCTTGGAAATCGCATTCCATGCCATCAGAATGACAATCGCCGTGACGATAACGTGAATGCCAAATTCAAGAAACGCTGCCGAAACCAGACCAAGGCCGATCCAGAAAATGGTGCGGATAATGCCCTTGGGCAGGCCCAGCACGATCGAGCTTCCCAAAATCAGCAGCACGGTCAGCGACAGGCCGACAGTCCCGGCGAAAAGCGGGGTATAGCCGCTAAACAGCAGATAAACCAGCACCGCAAGCGGCAGCAGTAGATACCAGCCCTTGCGAATGGCAGCACGCGGCGAGGGCAGTTCGGATTTGGCAATGCCCGAAAGGCCGTATTTGCCTGCTTCCAGATGCACCATCCAGAAAACCGATGCAAAATACAGAATGGCGGGAATAAGGGCGGCCTTGACGACCTCGTAATATTCAACGCCAAGCGTTTCGGCCATGATAAAGGCCACAGCCCCCATCACCGGCGGCATCAACTGCCCGCCCATGCTTGATGTGGATTCAACACCACCGGCAAAGGCCGGGCGGTAGCCAAACCGTTTCATCAGCGGGATGGTGAACTGGCCGGTTGTGACGACGTTGGCAACACCGGAACCCGAAATGGTGCCCATCAGGCCCGATGAAATAACCGAAACCTTGGCCGGGCCACCGCGCGCATGGCCGACAAGGCCCATCGAAACATCGGTGAAAAGCTGGATCATCCCGGCCTTTTCAAGAAAGGCACCAAACAGGATGAACAAAAAGATATAGGTCGAAGACACATAAATCGGAATGCCGTAAATGCCTTCGGTTCCATAGGTCATATGGTCGATGACCTGGGTGAAATCATAGCCACGGTGATTAAGCGGCGACGGCAGATATTGCCCGAACAGGCAATAGGCCAGGAAACAGGCCGCAATAATTGGCAGGGCCGGGCCCATCAGAACATAGGCACCTGCAAACACCCCAATCAGCGCGACAATGCCAAAGGCAATATCGATGGTGTTGGGGTCCCCTGCGCGCAGGATCAGGTCGTTATATTCGACCCACTGATACCCCGCGACGGCAACACCGGCCAGGGCCAGAACCCACGCCAGCGTTTTACCCGGCAGGCCAGATTTGCGACCAATCGCGATTAACGGAAAAATCAGCACCATCAGGAAGCCGACATGGATGGCGCGGGCAACCTGGCTTGGAAAATCAATCAGGTGCGCAGCCGTGGAGATCTGGAAAACCGAAAAGGCAAACGCAATCCAGAACAGCAGGCGCCCTTCAAAATTGGGGGCAAAGCTGTCGACCAGCGGGTCATGAAGGGCCAGATCTGGGGAGTCGGCAGGGACATGGTGGGTGGAATGGTCTTGTGACATTTAGGTTCCCCGGCAATGTCGGCAACAGGCAAAGGAAGGGATTTCATTTGTCACGAAAGGCGTATTCGCCCTGTGCAAAAGCAAATCCCGGCCGGGGCGCAAACCCCGACCGGTGAGAAAAATGCTACGGGCAGATTGGGTTGTGGGTCGCAAACCAGCCCGTGCAGGGCAATTACATGATGCCTTTTTCTTTGTAGTAGCGTTCTGCACCCGGGTGCAGCGGCAACGGCATGCCTTTGATTGCGTTTTCGAGTTTGATTGCCTTTGCTGCATTGTGTGCAGCTTCAAGGGTCGGCAGGTTTTCGAAAAGCTGTTTGGTCATCTGATAGGCAGTTTCGTCCGAAACACCGGAATGCGAAACCAGGAAGTTGACGATGGCAACAGTCGGGACATCATCAGCCTGGCCTTCATAGGTGCCAGCCGGGATGTTACCGGCAACATACGGTGCGCCCAGCTTTTCGGCAACGTCAGCCGGAACCGAAACAATGGTGACTTCCATCGAAGAAGACAGGTCTTTCAGCGATGCAACGCCAAGACCAGCCGACTGCAGGGTTGCGTCAAGCTGACGGTTTTTCATCAGTTCAACGGATTCAGCAAACGGCAGATATTCGACTTTGCCCAGGTCCTCATAGGACATGCCGGCAGCTTCAAAAATCTTGCGGGCGTTGAGTTCGGTACCGGATTTCGGTGCACCGACGGAAACGCTTTTGCCTTTCAGGTCAGCCAGCGATTTGATGCCGGATTCCTTGGAAGCAACGATCTGAATGTAGTTCGGGTAAATCGCTGCAATGCCGCGCAGTTTATCAAGCGGCTTTTTGAAGCCGACTTCTTCGTTGCCTTCCCAGGCCAGTTTCACCGAATCGCCCAGTGCAAAGCCGATTTCCCCACGGCCAGCCTGCAGCAGATTAAGGTTTTCAACCGATGCCTTGGTGGACTGCACCTGGGTGCGTGCCCCGTCGATTTTCTCGCCATATACGTTGGCAAGCGCCGCGCCCAACGGGTAATACACACCCGAAGTACCGCCGGTCAGAACGTTGATAAATTCGTCAGCCTTGGCCATCGACATGGTGCCAAAGCTCAGTGCTACCGCCATTGCGCCTGCAAGTACGGATTTCGCACGAATGGATGTCATCAGGTCTTCCTCCCTTGAAGATATGAATTCGTCTGCGCCCGGCCGCCGCCTTGTTCACGGTTCTTTCTTCGCGCTTTCGTGAAGGCAGCTTAGGGGACTTCCAAAGAATAGGCTAGCCTATATCTGTGGTGGATATACATATTGTCGTACCGGAATCTGTTTGGCATCGCATTCAGTGCATTGCAACAGTGATTTGAGGGGGTGAAAAAATCTCAAATATGCCGCATCTGGTTATTTTTTCGCCACAAAGCAGTGTTTTTTGTATAGTCCACGTTAAGTAGTTCAATTTTTGAAACGAGGATCCAGGTGAGTAAAATAGCGCTTGTGGATGACGACCGGAATATTCTGACATCGGTTTCGATGGCCCTGGAAGAAGAAGGCTATGAAGTCAGCACTTATTCCGACGGGTCCGAAGCTCTGCACGCCCTGACAAAGGACGAGCCGGACCTGGCCGTTCTCGATATCAAGATGCCGCGCATGGACGGGCTGGAGCTTCTGACCCATTTGCGCAAAAAAACCCAGATGCCGGTTATTTTCCTGACCTCGAAAGATGACGAAGTCGATGAACTGACCGGTCTGCGTCTTGGTGCGGATGACTATATCAAAAAGCCGTTTTCACAGCGCCTGCTGATCGAACGTATTCGCACATTGCTGCGCCGTTCCGAAATTATCCGTGCCGGTGGCGTTCGCCCGACCGGGTCGGATGATGTGATCCAGCGCGGTGATCTGGTTCTGGACCCGTCGCGTCACATGTGTAGCTGGAAAGGCCAGCATGTGAACCTGACCGTGACCGAATTCCTGCTGATCCAGGCACTGGCAAAGCATCCCGGCCACGTCAAGAACCGCGACCAGCTGATTGATGCGGCCTATGGTGAACATATTTATGTCGATGACCGTACCATTGACAGCCACATCAAACGCCTGCGTAAAAAATTCCGCGAAACCGACAAGGAATTCAAGGAAATCGAAACGCTCTATGGTGTGGGCTATCGTTACCGCGACACGGCGGCGGCTGTTGTGGCCCCTGGCGCTGTTGTTTCGGAATAAGCAGGACTTCAACAACCCGGCATTCGGCAATCTGCCGGGATAAAGTACGGTTTGCATGAGCGATAAAGTTGCTACGGCACCCCAGCAGGGAGGAAACCAGACCGAACCCCGCTCCGGCGAGACGCGCTCTGTGCGTCTTGAGGAACGGCACGGCCTGTTTTCTCCGCTGACATGGCGCATTCTTGCTGTGAATGCACTGGCCCTGTTTGTGCTGGTGGCAGGTATTCTGTATCTGGGCCGCTACAAACAGGAACTGATCCATTCCGAGCTTGAGGCCATGGCCGTTCAGGCGGAAATGTATGCGGCCGCCCTGTCAACTGCGGCTGTTGGCCGCGGTGATGATGCAACCGAACGCGTAAAGCTTGAAACCGCACGCGAAATGGTGCGTCGCCTGGTGGGGATCACCGGCGCGCGCGCCCGCCTGTTTGGTGCAAACGGGCAATTGATTGCCGATAGCCGCAATATCCAGTCATTTGGCGCCGGTGCGGTGCAGGCCGAAGAACTCCCTGCACCGGGCGATGATGACGAGCTGGCCGAAATCATGCGCAATCTGACCGAAGGGGTTTTGTCACTGTTTGAAGGTGACCAGCCCCTTCCGCTTTATGTGGACCCGCCGATTGCCAGCGCATCGGATTACCCCGAAGTCCGCGCAGCCCTTGCCGGTTATTCGCGCGGCGTGGTGCGGGTTGACGGGCGCGGCCGCAGGGTTCTGTCGGTATCGGTCCCTGTCCAGCGTTTCAAGCAGGTGCTGGCCTCGATCATGTTGACCAAAAATGGGGAAACGATCGAATCTGCTCTGCATGCGGTGCGGCTGGATATCCTGAAAATCTTTGTTTTTGCCTTTGGCATTACGGTTTTGCTGTCGATTTATCTCGCAGGGGTGATTACCCGGCCGCTTAACCGCCTTGCCCGTGCAGCCGAACGGGTGCGGCGCAGTAAAAACCGCCAGTTCACCATTCCCGACCTGTCAGATCGCAATGATGAAATCGGCGATCTTTCCGGCACGCTGCGCGCCATGACGGAAACCCTGTGGGACCGTATGGATGCGATTGAACGTTTTGCCGCTGACGTGGCACATGAAATTAAAAACCCGCTGACATCCCTGCGCAGTGCGGTGGAAACGGCAACCCGCCTGAAAGACCCCGAACGCCAGCGCCGGTTGATGGAAATCATCGCCGAGGACGTGCAGCGTCTGGACCGTCTGATCAGCGACATTTCCGATTATTCGCGCATGGATGCCGAACTGTCGCGCGCGGAAACCGAAGAAGTTGATTTGCGCATTTTGCTGCAAACCCTTTCCGAACTTTATAATGCCGGTGAAGGTGGCCCGCCTGTAAAGGTTACCGCGCCTGAAAACCTTGTGGTGCCAGCCCTTGAAAGCCGGCTGGTGCAGGTTTTCCGCAACCTGATTTCCAACGCCCTGACCTTCAGCCCCGAACATGGCGAAGTGCGCGTACGGGCGTGGCGCGATAAAAACCAGGCCGTTATCACCATCGAGGATGATGGGCCAGGTATCCCGGCAGGCAAGGAAGAAGCGATCTTTAACCGCTTTTATACCGAACGCCCCTCAAGCGAGAAATTTGGTCAGCATTCGGGCCTGGGCCTGTCGATTTCGCAGCGAATCGTTTCGGCCCATAACGGCCATCTCAGTGCATCAAATCGCACCGTCGAAGGCGAGGTCAAAGGGGCGGTCTTTACCGTTCGCCTGCCGCTTGAAACCGGCAGCCGCTAACCGGCAAGGCATTTTTTGTGCAGTGCAGGCATTTTAGCGCAATTCCCCGTTTGACAAGCAGCCCTGCGCCGCGCATCGTTTTGCCGATATGACACAGCTTCACGCAAATTGTGTCGCATTTGACGGGCAGGGCATTTTGCTGCGTGGTCCCTCAGGTAGCGGCAAATCGGACCTTTCCCTGCGCCTTGTTTCGCGCGGGGCACAGCTGGTTTCCGATGACCGCACCGATATTTCCTTAAAAGATGGCCTTTTGCTTGCCAGCGCCCCGCAAACCCTTGCCGGGCTGATCGAAATTCGTGGCATGGGTATTGTTGCGGGAATGGCGCATTGCCGCCATGCAGAAATTCGCGTGATTGTCGATCTGGTCGAACCCGGTACAAATGATATAATTGAACGAATGCCTGACCCTGCAACCGAAACCCTGCACGGGATTGATGTGCCGGTCTGGAAGGTCAACGCATTTGAAACCAGTGCACCTGAAAAGATTGAAACGGCCCTTGCCGTGGCAACCGGGAAGATGCGGATTGTATCATGACAGACCAGCCCCAAAGGCCCGTGATGCCCGAAAATGATGACAGCCGGTTTTCGCCAGCGCCCCTTCCCGCCAGCGGCGATAATGCCCGTCTGGTGCTGGTCACGGGGGTTTCCGGTGCCGGGCGCACCACCAGTTTGAAAATCCTCGAAGATTTCGGCTATGACGCGGTGGATAACCTGCCTTTGCGCCTGCTGCCCAACCTTTTAAGTGGCGATACCGAATTAAAGGTGCCCGTCGCCATTGGCCTTGATATTCGCACGCGCGATTTTGGCGTGGACCAGTTTGCCGAAATTATTGCGTCCCTGCGCGCGCAGCCGGGCCTGGATTTGACGGTGGTTTTTGTCGATGCCGAAAGCACGGTTTTGCAGCGCCGCTTTACCGAAAGCCGTCGCCCGCATCCGCTGACCCAGGACCGCCCACTGGTCGATGCCATTGCCCATGAAAAACGCCTCATGGCACCAATTGCCGCCATGGCCGATATGCAAATTGACACATCGCGCCTGAAGGCAACCGAACTTCGCAAAATTTTGCAGGACCAGTTCGCCAGCCCGTCATCCGGGCAAATGGCGATTTTCGTTAAAAGCTTTTCGTTCCGCCAGGGCGTTCCCGGCGAGGCAGATCTGGTTTTTGACGTGCGCTTTTTGCGCAATCCGCATTATGATCCCGATCTTCGCAATCTTACGGGCATGAACCCGCAGGTGGGTGCCTATATTGCGCAGGATCGTGATTTCGCCGGTTTTATGGACCGGTTAAAGGCCCTGATCGGGCCGGTACTGCCCCGCTATGCCGAAGAAGGCAAAAGCTATCTGACCATTGCGGTCGGTTGCACTGGCGGGAAACACAGGTCCGTGTATATTGCGCGCCTGCTTAATGACTGGATATCAACACTGGGATATGACGTTCATCTCAGTCATCGTGACAAACCGGCCGAGCCGGATGAAACCAAGCCGGGGGAAATGATTTGATGGAGAAAACTGCATGATCGGGATGGTGCTTGTCACCCACGGCGATCTCGCACGGGAATTTGTCGCTGCTTTGGAACATGTTGTTGGCGCGCAGGACAATATTGCCGCCGTGTGCATCGGGCCGGATGACGACATGGAACAGCGTCGTGCGGATATCCTTGCGGCTGTTGAAAATGTCGATACCGGCAAAGGCGTGGTGCTGCTGACAGACATGTTCGGTGGAACGCCGTCCAACCTGGCCATTTCCATTATGGAACAGGCCCATGTCGAGGTAATTGCCGGTGTGAACCTGCCATTGCTGATCAAGCTGGCATCCGTCCGGGTTGAGGGAACCCTGGCGCAGGCAGTCAATGCCGCGCAGGATGCAGGCCGCAAATATATCAATGTCGCTTCGCGTCTGCTAAGCGGTGAAGAATAAGAACATCAAAGGCGCGGCAGGCAGGAAAAGTGGTCCTTCTGCCGACGGGGAACAGAATGTCGCAAACTGAAAAGCGTATTGTCACCATCGTCAACCAGCGTGGTTTACACGCGCGGGCGGCGGCAAAGTTTGTTAAACTGGCTGGCGAATTTGAATCCCGCGTTATGGTGCGCAATCGCGGCACCGAGGTTTCGGGTGTGTCGATAATGGGGCTGATGATGCTTGCTGCATCAACCGGCACCGAAATTGAAATCGAGGCGACCGGCAGTGATTGCCAGCAGGCAATTGCCGCATTGAGTGAACTGGTTGAGGCCAAGTTCCACGAAGAATAACGGTAAAAACCGATCAGGAAGCGTTTGCAAGTTACACCGCAGGACACGGACCAGAGCAAGGATGCCTCGGTAACCGGTCGGCGCATGATTGCCGGCCTGGGGGCATCTGGCGGCATCGTCATTGGCCGGGCCTTTGTTCTGGACCGTCAATATATCCATGTTATCCGTCAGACCATTCCGGCGGACCGCATTGAACAGGAAGTCACCACCCTGCATCGCGGGGTTGATGACAGCATCGAACAGCTTCGCCGCCTGAAATCGCAGTCAGGCGCGCTGGAGGCCTCTGCCTCCGACGAGCTGGGCTTCCTGCTTGATGCCTATATCCAGATGCTGACCCAGTCACGCCTGCTGCGCGGTGCCGAAGACCGTATTCGCCAGCAGAAAATGAATGCGGTATGGGCGGTCAGCGATGTTATTGACAGCATTGCCCAGCAATTTAGCGGCATCAAGGACCGCTATATTGCCGCGCGCGCCGCCGATATCCGCGAAGTTGGCCTGCGGCTGATGCGCTGCCTGATGGGCGAAACCGACCGGGCGCTGGATAATGCCCCGCGCGGCGCCATCCTGATTGCCGAAGAACTCAGCCCGGCTGATATGGCGCGTTTGCAACCCGGCAATGTCGGTGCCTTTGTGACGGCCATTGGCGGGGCCGAAGGGCACACAGCCATTATGGCGCGTGCGCTGGGTATCCCGGCTGTATTGGGGGCGGCTGATATCATCCGGGGTATTTCGGGTGGTGATACCGTCATTGTCGATGGCATTCGCGGCGAGGTCATTTTACGGCCCACCGATGCCGACCTGAAATTATATGGCAAACGCCGCGAAGACTGGCTTGCTGCACGGACCAAACTTTTGGGCCTGCGCAGCCTGCCATCGGAAACCAAGGACAAGGTGCAGGTGGACCTGCACGCCAATATCGAATTACCCGTCGAAGTCACGACCGTTTTGCAAAACGGGGCTTCGGGTATCGGCCTTTTGCGCAGCGAGTTCATGTTCATGAACAAGAACTACCTGCCCGATGAAGAAGAACAATATCAGGAACTGGCCGGCATCGTCAGCCAGATGAATGACCTGCCGGTAACAATCCGTACCCTTGATATTGGTGGGGAAAAGCTGGCTGTTGCCCTGCAAAATGAAATGGGAAGCGGCCCGAACCCTGCCCTTGGTTTGCGCGGTGTACGGCTGTCGCTGCGCCGTGAGGATTTGCTGGAAGCCCAACTGGCTGCCATTTTGCGTGCATCCCTGCATGGGCGGGTAAGGGTGCTGGTGCCCATGGTGGTGACTGTGGCCGAAATGGTGCGTGTGCGCCAGATATACAATCGCGTGGCAGATCGCCTGCGGGCCAATGGCCACAAAATTCCCAAAACCCTGCCGCCATTGGGTGCCATGATCGAAATTCCCGCTGCTGCACTTAGTATTGATGCGCTGGCGAGGGAATGCGAATTTTTTGCCATCGGCACCAACGATTTAACACAATATACCCTGGCCATTGACCGCAGTGATGACCAGGTTGCGCATTCCTATGACCCGTTGCATCCCGCGATTTTGCGCCTGATCCACGAGGTTTCTAAGGCATCGTTGCGCAATAATGTCCCGCTAAGTGTTTGTGGTGAAATGGCCGGTGATCCGCGCTATACGCCGCTATTTTTGGGAATGGGGCTGCGCAATCTGTCGATGTCGCCGGGCAGCCTGTTGCCAGTCAAGCAGCGGGTACGCCGCCTGGATAGCCGCACGTCGGAATATCAGACCCAGCAGATCCTGGATCAATGGGACCCGGCCCGCATTGCCGTGATGCTCGATGATTTCAACGACCTTGCCTGACATGCGTAAAAAACTAGCGGGGAAACCGGAATTTCCCCGCTGTTTCATATTGATCAATGTTGATCAATACATTAGGCGTGTGCCGATAACGAAATAGGTGGCATCCCGATCGCCGCCATCATCGCGGGCAAAATTGGCGGTATTGCCAAATTTGCGTTCATGGCTGATGCCGATATAGGGCGAAACGGCCCGATCAATCAGGTCGTAGCTTAGCCGCAGGCCAAGTTCGACCTTTGAAAGGCCCTGTCCGGTACCAATTTCCTGGTCATCTGAAAAGGCAACATTGGTTTCAAATGACGGTGTCAGGATCAGGCGGTTGGTCAGCAGCGCTTCATATTCGATATCCAGTCTTGCGCTGCTATCGCCGGTTTCGCTGACGAAAATATCAGCATCAATTTCAAACCATTGTGGCGCAAGGCCACTGATACCAACAGTGCCATACCAGCGATCGGTGCCTGTCGGGGTATCAAGCCGCACACCAGCCTTGGCATCGAAAAAGTCCGTGATCGGGGTTTGCAAAACCAGCCGGTTTTCCAGTGTGCCAAAGCTGTCATTGCGCAGGTCGCGTTCGCCTTTGCTTTGCCAGCGCAGCTTCAATTCATCCGTGCCGATAAAGGCATCACCGTCCCATGCGGCAGCTTGTTCGTTTTCATCGCCATAACGATATTCAAGCTGTTCGATTTGCACGCCGTAATAAAGGTTTCCTTCCATCGCCAGTGCAGGCAATGCGGCCAGGCCAACGACAAAGCCTGATGCCAGACCAATGGAAAGGGAAATCGGGTTCATTTTTGTTGGCATGGATCAGCTCCCTTCCGTACCGGTTGCCTGGGCCGATTGTGGGCCGCCTTCGACAATGACTTTGCGGAACATCCCCGATGCCATGTGATAGCTGAGATGGCAGTGGAACGCCCATTGGCCGGGTGCGTCGACTTCGGTTTCAAATGAAACGGTCGTGCCCGGATTAACATTGATGGTGTGTTTAACCGGGTTCCATTTGCCGTTGCCGTTATCAAGTATCGACCACAGGCCATGCAGATGCATGGGATGGGCCATCATGGTTTCGTTGACATAGGTGAAGCGGACCCGTTCGCCGTATTTCAGGCGGATCGGTTCGGCATCCTCGTATTTCACGCCGTTGATCGACCAGACATAGCGTTCCATGTTGCCCGTCAGGCGCAATGTGATTTCCCGCATCGCCGGGCGTCCCGGGTAACGGGGTTTCTGGGCTTTCAAATCGGCATAGGACAGGAATTTGCCGCCATTGGCTGCTTTGGGGGTAAGGCCGCTGCCCGGGGCATAAAACGGGTCGCTGCTGGCATCGGTGCCCATATTCATGGCTGCTGGGTCCATGTTGCCCATGCCCGGCATATTGCCATGATCCATGTTGGCCATATTGTCTTGCGCAGGCATGTTCATCATGCTGCCCATATCGCCCATTTTCTTCATTTGGGCCATGTCACCCATGTTGCCCATATCACCCATTTTTCCGGTGCTATTCATGCCCTTCATGTTCTTCATGTCCGGCGTGGTGTTTGTTTCGGCCATGCCCAGTTTTGTTGGCATATTCGGTGTCATGCCCGGCATGTTGGCGTGGTCCATGTTCATATTCATGTTCATGCCCATGTCGGCCATGGTCAGCAGCGGGCTGTCGGTGCGCAGGGCGGGCATTTCGGCGCGCATGCCTTCGCGCGGGGCAAGCGAGGCAAAGGCATAACCTGACCGCCCCATGGATTCGGCCATGATCCCATAGGCCTTATCTTCTTTGGGCTGTACGATCACGTCATAGGTTTCCGCAACGGCGATGCGAAATTCATCGACGGTAACGGGTTGCACATTGTTGCCGTCGGCCTGCACCACCGTCATTTCAAGGCCGGGAATGCGGACATCAAAATAGGTCATCGCCGATGCATTGATGAATCGCAGGCGCACACGTTCTTCCGGTTTGAAAATGCCGGTCCAGTTCTGTTCGGGTGATTTACCATTAATCAGGCCGGTAAAGCCCTGGATATCCTCGATATCGGTTGGCATCATGCGCATGCTGCCCCAGGCCTTGCGGTTAAACAGCGTGGCGGACAGGCCGTCGCGAGCAGCATCATCAATGAATGTGCCCAGGGTGCGCTGCTGGCGATTGTAATAATCGGGCATCATTTTCAGATTGCGCATGATGCGTGCCCCGGAATGGGGATGTTTGTCCTTCAGGACCACGACATATTCGCGATCATAGCGAAACGGGTCGCGGGTTTTGGGTTCAATGATGATGGAACCATAGGCGCCATCGGGTTCCTGAAAACCGGAATGGCTGTGAAACCAGTAAGTGCCGTTTTGCTGAACCGGAAAACGGTAGGTAAAGCTTTGGCCCGGTTCGATCCCGGGAAAGCTGATGCCCGGTACACCATCCATCTGATAGGGCAGGATCAGGCCATGCCAGTGGATGGATGTTGTTTCATCAAGGTTGTTGGTCACCCTGATTTCGGCTTCTTCGCCTTCGCGAAAACGCAAGGTTGGTCCGGGCGATGACCCGTTATAACCAATGCCCGTTGTTTTCATTTTGCCGGTATCGATATCGACATAATCAACGCTTAGGTCATAGGGTTTGGCCATTGCCGGCAAAGACAGCACAGCAACGGCAAGGGCAGCAACAAGCATGCCCCAGGCATTTTTAAACTTCATGACATGAATTCCGTTTGGCAGGCTGGCAGGAAACCCGGCTTGCCGTATGGTGGGGCCAGGTTTCCTGCTTTACTGCGTGCTGTTACTGAAACTTGACCTGGCCCATCATGCCGGACTCGTAATGGCCGGGGACGTTGCAGGCAAATTCAAGGTCGGCACTGGCCGGAAATGTCCAGATGATTTCGGCAGTTTTGCCCGGTTCGATCAGCGCGCTGTTGGGATCGTCATGTTTCATCGACATGCCATTGCCCATATTCATTTTCATGGCCTGCATGTTGATCCTGTCGGCCTCCAGCACCCCGTGTTCGACCATCAATTCCATTTCTTTCTGATGGGCGGCATGCATAGCCACGGTGCCGAGGTTAAATTCGTGAACGAAATCACCTTCGTTGCGGATAACAAACCGGACCGTTTCACCGCCCTTTACAACAACCTTTTCAGGCTCGAAAAAGTTGTCCCGCATAATGATTTCGACTGTTTTTTTCGCTTCAGCACGGGTGCCGGGTTTGCCGATATTGGCAGCGTGTGCGCCATTTTTGTGGCCGGCATCGGCATAGGCCGCGACGGGCGATATCATGGCTATCCCCCCGGAAATCACGGCAAGGGACAGGGCTTTGGCAATGGATGATTTAAAAGCGGGCATAAAATGCTCCTGAAAGAGAGAATATTTTCAAAATCTTCTCCCGCCGGGCATGAATAGCCGTCCTGCCTGAAACTTGCGGTATGCGCGTGTCAGGGTTGGGGTTTACCGGGTGTGATTACACCTGTAACCGGGCCGTCATGCAAAAAGCGGGAAGGGAAAATGGCCGGCACAAAGCCGGTTCTCTTTCAAAGGCGCGGAGGTTTGCCGCTGGGGTCTTCGTTAAGCGAGCGCACCAGGTCATTTGAAACCAGATAGGTTACCGGTTTCAGGTCCAGCTTGCGGGGCGATGCACCAAGGGCCAGGGGCATGAAAGGGCCACACAGGATCATGCCGCACATATCGGAATGTCCGGCACCAGGCATTGCAGCCTTGTGTGCTGAATGATCCATCAGGGGTGACTTTGCCGCATCCTGGTAAGCAATGCCCTGATCGGACATGCTGTGCGCTGGCATATGCGCCATTTCCATTGCCATACCGTCATTCACGCTGGTCAGAATAACTGCCAGTGAAAAAAGAACGCTTAGGAAAAGGGCGAGTGTCCGCACGGAAATGGATCCTTGGTGATTTCTCGCACAAGCGATATCCGAGACCGCGATGCGGATCAAGTGGCAAGATTGTGGCCTACTTCATATGCGCGTGATCAGCCGTGAGGCACTGGGAATATTTCCTGCGGGATCATGCAGTTAAACAAAAATGCATTTTTATGCGTGCAACGGACCGCCCCTATACCGATATGTGCGGTGGGCGCGGTCGTGGTTAAGGCGATACTGGTGTTTGTTGCAACACTTGTACCCGGGGATGTGTTTGGGCATTTGCGCTGCGGATCATGGCTGTTGCGTGACAAGTTTGCAGGAGGAGCAAGAAAACACTTGATGTCGATATAAACATATCTTTATATATGCGGCAGGCGAGGGTGGCAAAGCAGGCCACATGCACAAATTTCACGGCGGTTTCATTTCCTTTTTCGGCAACGTCCGGCAAAGGATATGAAAGCGCCATATCTGATTGATGGAGACGACATGTCGAACTTTACCGATTACAAGGTCGCAGACATTTCGCTGGCCGAATGGGGCCGCAAGGAAATTGCGATTGCTGAAACCGAAATGCCGGGCCTGATGGCACTGCGCGAAGAATTCGGCGCAGCCAAGCCGCTTGCCGGTGCCCGCATTGCTGGTTGCCTGCACATGACCATCCAGACCGCCGTTCTGATGGAAACCCTGATCGCCCTGGGTGCTACGGTTCGCTGGTCGTCCTGCAACATTTTCTCGACCCAGGATCAGGCTGCTGCTGCCATGGCTGCTGTTGAAATCCCGACTTTCGCCTGGAAAGGTGAAACCGAGGAAGAATTCTGGTGGTGCATCGAGCAGACCATCGAAGGTCCGGACGGCTGGAAGCCGAACCTGATTCTGGACGACGGCGGCGACCTGACCCAGCTGATCCACGAAAAATACCCGGAAATGCTGGCCGACATTAAGGGCCTTTCCGAAGAAACCACCACCGGTGTTCATCGCCTGTATGAAATGGCGAAAAAAGGCACGCTGAAGGTTCCGGCCATCAATGTGAACGATTCGGTTACCAAATCGAAATTCGACAACCTGTATGGCTGCCGCGAAAGCCTTGTTGACGGCATCAAGCGCGCAACCGACGTGATGGTTGCTGGCAAGATCGCCGTTGTTGCCGGTTATGGTGATGTGGGTAAAGGTTCGGCTGCATCGCTGCGCAGCCAGGGTGCCCGCGTTCTGGTTACCGAAATTGACCCGATCTGCGCGCTTCAGGCCGCAATGGAAGGTTACGAAGTTACCACGATGGAAGATGCCGCCCCGTTTGGCGACATTTTCGTAACCACCACTGGTAACATTGACATCATCACGCTCGACCATATGCGTGCGATGAAGGATCGTGCGATCGTTTGTAATATCGGCCATTTTGACTCTGAAATTCAGATCAATTCGCTGCGCAATTACAAATGGGAAAACGTCAAGCCGCAGGTTGACGAAGTCGAATTCCCCGATGGCAAACGTCTGATCGTTCTGGCCGAAGGCCGCCTTGTGAACCTTGGTTGCGCAACCGGTCACCCCAGCTTCGTGATGTCGGCTTCCTTCACCAACCAGGTGCTGGCCCAGATCGAACTGTGGAAAAACCACGCCAATTACGAAAACCAGGTTTATGTCCTGCCCAAACACCTTGATGAAAAAGTTGCAGCCCTGCACCTTGACCGTCTTGGCGTGAAGCTGACCAAGCTGACCGCTGCACAGGCTGAATATATCGCCGTGCCGCAGGCTGGTCCGTTCAAGCCGGATCACTACCGTTACTAATCCTGCCTTATTGGCATGATGATGAACCGGCCCGTGTTTGACGCGGGCCGGTTTTTTGTTTGCGCAATACGATATTCGCGGTAACGAGGAAGTATCAAAGACCATTCCTTACAGTCGGGGACGCACCGTGCCGCAAATCGAAATTGAATATTCCGCCGCCCTTCCCATTGCCGGTGCCCTGCCCAAGCTTGCCCTGGCGATGCACCATGCCCTGGCCCCGATTGCCGATACGGATGTTGCCAGTTTTAAAACCAGGCTATCGCCGCTTGCCAACCTGGTGATTGGCGATGGCAACGCGCGCGAAGCGATGGTGCATGTGGATGTACGGTTGCTGTCGGGGCGGACGGACACTGTCAAACAGGCGGTCGGGCAAAAGGTACAGGAATTGCTGCTGGCCCATCTGGCGGACCAGGTTGATGGATATTCGGTGCAGTTCACCACCGAAATTCATGATCTCGATCGCGGTAATTACCACAAAACCGTTCTGTGACCGTTCTTCGACCGGCGGGATAATTGCCGGTCAACCCGCCTTCAGGATGGAATTGGCAGTTTGAATATTTTACCCGCCGGGCCAAGGTTATGGACCGGCGTTTGGCCGATCCTGCCGCTTTGCCCCCAGGCCGCATGAATATGCCCGCATAAATGCAAAATTGGCTGTTTTTGCATGATGGCGGCATAAATGGCGTGGCTGCCAGCGTGAAAGCCGTTCTTTTGCTGGTCGGTAATGCCATGCGGTGGTGCGTGGGTGACCAGGATGGCCCGTTCCGGGCAGTTTGATAACATGATGTCGGCTTCGTCTTCATCCAATGCGCGGTTCCAGCTTTCATCGTTGGATACCGGGCATTCATAACCCAGTCCGAAAAACGCCAATCCCAACAGTTTGATGCCAGTGCCATGCAAAACATGGATATGGGGCTGCCCGGCACAATGATGGCGCAGGTCGTCAATATCATCGTGGTTGCCCGCCACGATGATCATCGGGCAGGGGATGGCGGCAAAAAATGGCATAAATTCCGCAAGACCCTCGCCCTTTTGGCCGAAATCACCCGCACCAATAACAATATCAGCCGATTGCGCCTGATGAATGATGTTTTCAGCTGCCTTTTGGTTCAAATGCAGGTCGCTGAATGCCAGGATATTCACAAAATCCGGGGTGGTTACAGCAGTTGCGGTGATGGATGACGCTGGCTTGGTGGTGTGGTTTTCCATGATGTTATCCTTGCAGTCCTAAACGGCTTTAGTGACCCAAGCGTGACAGGACAACGCCCGTTGCAATCAGCGATACGGCCAGCATGCGGTGGCGGGTGATTTCTTCTTTCAGGACAAAACGCGCGATCAAAATGGCAAACAGAATGCTGCTTTCGCGAAGGGCGGATACCAGCGCAATGGGGGCTTGCGTGCAGGCCCAGATGACAATCGCATAGGCGCAAAAGGATCCGGCCCCGCCAATGGCGGCGTTAAGGGGCGACACGGTACGTAATTCGCGAAACAGGCCGGGTTTGAAAATCGCCATGTAAATGACCATCAGCACGGCATTCAAAATGGAAAGCCAACTGTAAAAACCAAGGGCGGTGCCAGCAATGCGCGCCCCTGTGCCATCCACCAGGCTGTAACCCATAATGAAACAGCCCGTTGCAAAGGCCAGCAGGAAGGATTGCGCATTCTGGTTTTTCCAGGCTGATCGCGCCTGCATGGCAATGCCCGTGGCGATAATGGCAATGGCCGAAAGCTCGATCCCGTTTAGGGAAACATTTAAAAACAGCAGGGAAATGATGGTGATTAAAACCGGCGAAAGCCCGCGCGCCAGCGGGTAAATTTGCGAAAGATCGCCATGCATGTAGCTGCGCATTAAAAACAGCTGATAACCAACATGCAAAACCGACCCGGCGGCAAGATACCCCATACTCGCCATATCGGGTGTGGGCGACAGCATGATGCCGATAATGGCAACCGGCACATGGGCCAGCACAATTGAAAACGTCGCCAGATCCTTGCGGGCAGACCCTTTGACGAAACTGTTCCATCCTGCATGAAGCAGGGCAGAGCATAAAACGGCACTAAAAACGACAGGCGACATCATTCTCCCTTTCTGGCTGGCAGCAGGAGAATTGCACCCTTTTAAAAGATGGAATAATTTGTATTTCTAGTTTTATTCGTAAGGAAAATTATCGTTGGATACGCGCTTTCTGGAAAGTGTGATTATCGTTGCCGAATTGGGCTCGGTCGCGGCGGCGGCGCGCCAGCAGGGTTTGACGGCAGCGGCCATTTCACAACGCCTGAAAACCCTTGAGACCGAACTGGGTGTGGTGCTGTTTCGCCGGAATGGCAAAACAGTTCAGCCAACGGCGGAATGTTCGCGCCTGTTGCCCCATGCCCGCAAAATGGTGGCGCAGGCCGCATTGCTAAGCGGCGCACTGGATGAAGACAACCTTGCGGGGACCCTTAAAATCGGTGCGATTTCAACGGTTATGACCAGCCTGTTGCCGCTAACTTTAAAACATTTGCGCCAGGTTGCACCGCTTCTGGTGCCCGAAATTTACCCAGGCACGTCCGTAAACCTGCATGACCGCATCAGCAGCCAGGAACTGGATGTCATTGTCGCCATCGCCCCGCCGTTTGAACGGTCCAAATCGCTTGAAGCCCGTAATTTGCGTTCGGAACCCTTGATGTTGATGACGCCCGCCAGTGTCAAACCGGTTGGTGACAATGACTTTGCTGCCATTGCCGGTATTTTGGCGCAGATGCCCTATATCCGTTATGACCCGTCATCCTGGGGGGGGCGGTTGGCCGAACAGTTTTTGGCCCGGCACAATATGGTGCCGCAGCTTTTTTGCACCATCGATTCCCAGGAAACCATGGCCCGGATGGTACATGAAGGGCTGGGTGTATCGCTGGTGCCAGACTGGATGCGGGTTTACGATACCGGCCTCGACCTTAACTGGCACCGCGTTGCCGGGGATGATTTTAACCGCAATATCGACCTGGTTTATCCCGGTGTATCGCCCAAGGCACCGCTGATAGCGGCCTTTTGTCAGGCGATTACAAATATTCACGACCAATTATTGCCGAGTGGCGGTAACGGTTAAGGCACACCCTGCCTGCGTTACATCAACAATGCTTCGTGGATCGGATGATCCGGGCTGTAGCGATGTTTTAAAAGATCGATCAGTTCGCGTGAAAACTGTTTGCCATCATCAAGAAGGCTGCGCAATTCCGGGTGGTTGCGGTCATTCTGGTCAATTTTTTCCAGCCGCTGGCGCGTTTCCGGGTCATTCAGGCGCGACAGGAAATGGTCATAAAGCGTAAGTGCGGCCAGGCTTTTATCGCCAAATACGGTTTGCAGGCGTGTAATAGGCGGCAATTGCAGCAATTCCGAAAGTTTCGCCCGTTTGCCAACATAATCAAAGCCAGCCGTTTCTGCCGCGGCAATGATACCGCCGAAATAGAGCATCTTGCGCGAAAAAACCAGTTTCAGGCGGCGCGGCGCCCAGGCCTTGGCGCGGCCTTCGCGGGTTTTGATTTCAAAATCAACGCTGATGGTGCGGTAATAGCGGATAACGTCATTAACCAGAAAGCGCGCGATTGAATCGCGCGTGACATTTTCGGTGACGTAATTGGCGATCAGTTCGTCAAAAAACGCGCGTTTTGCCGGTTCGTTATACAGCCATTCACATTCCAGCAAAAACAGAAGCCTTCGTGTGGTAATGGAATTGGTATCGCCATCCAGGCCAATGCGATTAACCAGTTCTTCGGCGGGTACATAGGCCGAAAACGGGCCACCAATGGCAGGTTTTTTGGCAACCATCGCACCTAAAATATCGCCCACCGCTTCATAGGGGGCAAGGTTGCGGTCTGCCTCGCGGCCAATCAGAAAATAATCCAGATCGGACTGGTCCGATGCCTCGTGCCGGCCAAAGGACCCGGTTACCACCACACAAAAGGCGCTGCCATGCAAATGCCCGCCTAGGGCCTCGCGCATGTTTTGCAGGTGTTGGGCGGAATATTCCTGGTTTTGGCGAATGCAGTCAGGCAGCACAACCGGTTCCGTGTTGTTTTGATTGGTTTTACTTTTGTTATTATTGGCACAACCATCTGCAATAAAAAACCGGCATTCCTGCCTGTATGCGCGCATTTTTACGTAAAACAGCAATATTTCACTGCCAATGACTGGTTTTTAACCGGCTGGTGAATAGATTAAGCCCATAACACACAAACAGGACCGCCCAACGCGGCCTGAATGAAAAAGAAGTACCGCCAAGGCACACGGTACATGGTTGGTTGATCGCACAAGCAAACAAAGGATGCCTGTTAAAGTGCAGCTTCGTAAATTTTTGATGGTATTGCCCGTCATCGGCGGTTTGGGGGCAATGGCAACGCATGCATATGCCGAAACCGAACAGACCTTCAATGACATGTCGGCACAGGAAATTCGCGACCATATCGAAAACAAACACCCGGCTGCCTATTATATCCTGGCGCAAAAACTGTTTAACGATGAACAGCGCCAGGAAGCGGTTTTCTGGTTTTATGCCGGGCAGTTGCGCTATCGCGTTTATTTGACCTGCCATCCCGATTTGCCTGCGGATGGCGATCCGGCCCTGTTTGGATCGCTGACCGAACAAATCGGCCGTCCGCTTAATGTTTATGCCTTTGGCGATGTCGAAGCCCTGACCACGACCATTGATCGCGTTCTTGATTGGGACCAGCAAACGCCAAATGGCTATACCCCCAAAACGCAATGTGTTGATGCGGTAAAGCTGCAACGGGCGGGGCTTGATGACCTGCGCCGCATGGTCAGTAGCCGCGCAGATGACATTCGCGAGACCCGCCGCGAGAACGGATTGCCAAACCATTAGAATCCAATGGATTTTAACGATTCGTTCACATTTTGACCCCAGCTTTATCCACCGCGAAAATGCCTGATTTCCCGTCTTTTTCACATTTTATCCACAGGATTCTCCACATGCCCTGTTGGCAAAATGGGTAAATTTTACGGGTGAATCACAGGCTGTGCGGGGTGGTGTGGCATTCTATCTATGCTCATTAAGGCTGATCCAATTTTGCCTGCATAAACGCCCACAGGCCGGGAAATACCCCGGCCTGTGGGAATGGTGTGGTGTGTCGGCAGGTGTTTCGTCTTAAATTTAAAGCCGCTCAAGCCGTGAAATTGCGTTTACTTGGCAGCGCAGGTGGCATTGCGGCGGCGGATTTGCCCGGTCAGGGCAATGGCGGCAAGGGCGATCAGGATCATGCCATAGCCGTTTGCCGTATTGATCAACCCGGCGGCGCGGACCATTGTACCTGCCAGCAGGGCCGGGACACTGAATGCCAGATAGGACATGATATAAAAGGCCGCCATCAGGCCAGCGCGCTGATGGGGAGCGGCAAGCGGAACCAGCGTGCGGACCGCGCCAAGGAAGCTGGCCCCAAACCCGATACCGGCTACCAGAAAACCGGCAAAAACCAGCCATAACTGCGCGCTATTGATGGCCACCAGAATAAGGGCGATGCCCGTTGCCTGGGTGACAGTACCAAACCGCAAAACAGGTTCGGGGTTTTTGGTGCGGAAAATCATTACCGATGCCGCACCTGCCAGTGTCAGGACTGCAACCGCAATCCCGCCATTAAGGGATGATGTTGACCCCGTTGCCGTTGCAATCAGCGACGGTGCAAGCGACAGGGCAAAGCCACCCAGCGCCCAGGACGCAATATTGGAAGGCACAATTTCCAGCATGGCCTGGCGTGCGGCAACCGGCACCGATATGCGCGGCATCAGCGATTTCAGCGCGCCACGCTGGCGTTTTGCGGTTTCAGGCAGGCCCCAAACCATCAGCGCCTGAATGGCCATCAGGGCGCTTAGGCACCAATAGCTCAAATGCAGGGGCATCGGCGCATATTCGACCAGAATACTGGAAATCAGGGCGCCCGCTGCCAGGCCAATCAGGGGGGAAATGCTGTTGGCAAGCGGACCTTTGTGATGGTCACTGTCAAAAAGGGCCGCGGCCAGTACGCTGGTGGCAATGCCCGTGGCAAAACCCTGCACAACGCGCGCCAGTAGCAAATCGCTGACCGAACCGGCATTGATAAACAGGGCCATCGACAATATTTCCAGGATCAGGGCCGCAAAAATAACCGGTTTGCGCCCGATATGGTCTGACAGCGAACCAAGAACAAGCAACGAAATCAGAAGTGTGAAAGGATAGATGGCAAAAATCAGCGTCAGCATCGTGGCCGAGAAATGCCAGTCTTCCTGGTAAAGATGGTACATTGGCGTTGGCGTTGCCGATGCAGCAAGAAAGGTCACAAGAACCAGAGACAGAAACCACCGGACGGCAGGATTGGGCGCCTCTGATACAGGGGGATTTGCCGGGGTGCTCATATGCATCTCCATAAAAGCAAATTATTTGCGTTAGGCGCAGTGTGGTATAAAAACTCGCTTAACGCAAATAATTTGTGTTAAGGTATTTTTCATGACGATTCACAAAGGCATACGCACCGGTGGCCGTAGCGCCCGGGTTCAGCAATCCATTCATGACGCGGTGAAAGACCTGCTGGCGAGTCATGAGCGCTCGGATGTGACCGTGCCGATGATTGCGCAAAAGGCAGGGGTAACCCCGTCAACGATCTATCGGCGCTGGGGTGATCTGGCGACATTGCTGGCCGATGTTGCACTGGAACGCTTTGAACCCGATGAAAAGCTGGCCGATACCGGCAGTTTTCATGGTGATGTGCTGGCTTATGCCGAACAGTATTTAGATGAAATGGGTTCCAGCCTGGGCCGGTCGATGTTGCGTGATGTCACTGCCACCGACGATAACCAGTGTGCGCGGCGCTGTGCGGAAATGATTACCACCCGTTTGCAGGTACTGGCCGAACGCGCCACAGCACGCAATGAACCCTACCCGCCGATTGACCGGGTGGTGGATATTATTTTTGCCCCGATGGTTTATCGCATCCTATTTTCCGAAAAGAACCCCGATACCGATTATGTCCGCGATCTGGTGGATCGCTGTATGGCCGAAAATTCGGCCGGCTGACAACGGCATCAGGCGAGGGTCCGGGCAATGGACGATAAGGGTTTGGCAGATGAAACAGCCCGTCATGGTCAGAATGCCGATGGCCCCGCCATTGTTGCCATTGGTAATGGCGAATGGAAAACAGCAAGGCTGACATTGCGCGTCCCGCAGCAAGATGACCTTTCATTCCTTCAGGATATGTTTTCCCGCCCCGAATTAACCCGCCACCGACCAAACCCGACACCAGATGATGCCAGCACCACCCGCGACAGGATGGCGCGTGATAGGGCGCATTGGGCCGAACACGGTTTTGGCCGCTGGGCGGTCCTGGTGGATGGGCGGCGCATCGGTTTTGGCGGGGTGACGCAGTCCTTGCAATTTGAAGGGCTTAATCTTTCCTATCATCTGCATCCTGATTATTGGGGCAAAGGCTATGGTCTTGAAATTGCCAGGGCCGCCATTGCCTTTGCGATCAATGACCTTGCTGCGCAGCGGATCATTGGTCTGGCCCGGCCAGCCAACCCGGCCTCGCAACGGGTATTGCTTCGCGCGGGGCTGGTTTATCAGCGTGATGTGCCCCTGCATGGTGCCATGACCGGGCTGTTTGAACTGCGCTGCTAACCCGGTGTTGGCGCGAAGGAATGCTGGCCGCCTGTGAATAAGGTCACCGGTTTGGGGGCCAAACCTGAAACAGGGATCGTTTTATCGCCCCGGTTGGTTGACCCCTTCGCCGTTACGGGTTTCAATATATCCCTTGGTATAATTTGGGGCAAAAGCCAAACGGCATGGCATGGGGTGCCAGGCGTGGTTTGGCAGGGGGTATTCAATGCAGAAAACGGCTATTGGGGGGCTGTTGCTGGCAACGGCCATGTTGCTGGCGGGCTGTAGCGTTACGGGCGAAGAAGCACATCAAAGCCTGGTCGAAGAAATCCAGTATCGCGGGCATAACCCGTTCATCAAGGCGGCCGAGGTCAAGGAACTGGAAAAACGCATTCAGGCGATTTCACTGGCGCCAGACCTTTATGATGATCCGTTCGGGGTGCAGTTTAATCCGCGCAATATGGCCATTCTGGACAATTTCAAGGATCAGTATGATCATCCCGGCATGATGCGCGATATCAACCTTGCGCGGCAGGGTTTTGATGCGGCCGTTGCCGCCCATTATCCACGCATTGGTCTTGCCACGAATTGCGACCTGGCTTCGAGCGATGGTTATTTCATGAATAATGATGACCAGCCCCACCAGTTTGACTGGCAATTCATTCAGGGGGATTGCGAAGATGGTCTGGTGCAGGGTGTCGCCCGCGTAACGGCAACTAAACCCGCCAAAGCCGATTTTGTCGGCCGGTTTGACCGTGGCACCATGCTCGAAGGGGTGTTTACCACCACCCAGCCCGATGGCGCGCGTATCATCCAGATTGGTGGTGTCAGCTTTGATGGCCGGGTGGCGCGCCTGCTTTCCAGCAAATTTAATGTCAATGGCTATCAGTGGCATCGCTTTGGCGATTTTGCCGCCAATAACAAGTTTGATGGCTTTGGCATCAATGTCTGGGGCTATACCAATAAAATGATGGTTCGCGCCGTCGGGACCTTTGAAAATGACGAATTGGAAGGTTTTGCCGGAAAGCAGGAATTACGCACCGTTGGTGATGGTAAATTCTGGGCCACCTGGCTTGGCATGTATTCCAAGGGCACGTTAAATGGCCTTGGTGCCTGGACCAACGGCATCAGCCACATCAAGGTCGGCCAGTGGCAGGATGGAGAAATGAACGGTGTGGGGTATGGCCAGTTCGCATCCTATGAAAGCGACTATCACGAATTTTATGCGGGCCGCTTTGAAAAGGGTGAACGCCAGGGGGCGTTTCAGGTGCTGGCACAAAACAGTTTTGGTGAAGGCACCAAGGTCGAACAGTATCAGAACGGCAATTATATTGATGATTCCGAAGATGATTTTGATTTCGGGCAGCTTTTTGCCGTTGCGGCGGGGGCGGCGATCATTGGGGGGGCTGATATCCCCGATGCTGCCAAGGTCGATATTGGCACCGCCTTTATGGCCGATGTCATGAGCGATACCGGAACCACCAATATGCAGTCGCTGCAAAATACCTATCAGCAGCAATTGCAGCGTAACAATAATGTGCCCGCCGTTGCAGGAACGGCACAACAGGCAAGTGCCACCGCCAAACCTGCCGGGGGCTTGAAAACCTATAATGCCAAAATCACCTGCGAGGATACCGGCGTTACCAATACCATCCCGGTGCCCTATCGCACCGAAGCCTGCCGGATCGCGGCAATCGATTTCGCCCAGACCTTTGCCTGCAACAAACTTGACCAGGACCGCGTCACGCGTAATTGCCAGTCTGCCTGTGGCGACCCGCAATGTTTGCAGCAATAAGGGCCTGATGCCAGCAGCGCATCGCTTCGTGATGCGTTAAAGCAATGTAAAACCCGGCAGGTTTAACCTCTGCCGGGTTTTGTTTTGGGCGCATCAGGGGATAACAGATGCGGCCGTTACCCCAGGTAAATCTGGCTGGATGGGTAGCGAATGCGCGGTGGCATGCGGGTGGCAAGGAAAAAGCCCAGCGTTAAAGGCCCGACCCGGCCAATGAACATGGTGAAGATAATGACGGTGCGGCCAATGGTATCAAGCTCGGTCGTGATACCGCGCGACAGGCCAACAGTGCCAAAGGCCGATGCGACCTCGAATAACAGGTCCAGAAAATCGCCATCATGGGCGATCGTCATTAAAAACAGGGCGGCAGCAACAATCAGCATGCTGATCATGGTTAGTGCCAGCACCTTAAGGACTTCTTCAAGGCCAATGGAACGGCCAAAGGCATGAAGCTGCTGACGGCGTTTGAAAAAGGCCACCGTTGCCAGCAACAGAACAATAAAGGTGGTAACCTTGATGCCCCCAGCGGTGGATGTACTGCCGCCGCCAATCAGCATTAACAGGATGAAGGTTAGCGTGGTGCTGTCATGCATCCCCGCAATATCAGTGGTGTTAAACCCGGCTGTACGGGTGGTGGTGCCCTGAAACCAGCTGATTTGCAGCTTGTCGAGAATATCGGGCACAGCACCCAGCGTGGCGGGATTATTCCATTCCAGAATGGCAAATGAAGCAACCGACCATAAAATCAGCGCGGCACTACCGCTTAGCATTAATTTGCTGTGTAGCGAAAATTTTTGCCAGCGTCGGACATAGTAAATGTCAGACAGCACACTGAACCCCAAGCCCCCGATCAGCAACAGGCCCGGAATGGTGAAATTGACCAGCGGGTTGGTGGCATAACGTGTCAAACTGTCAGGAAACAGAGAAAAACCGGCATTGTTAAAGGCCGATACGGCATGAAACAGCGATAGCCAAATGCCTTCGGCCCAGCCAGCATCGGGGATGAAAACAAAACCCAGCAATATCGCCCCGATCAATTCGCACAATAAAACAACGCGCAAAATCACCTTCACCAGACGTAACAGGTCGCCAACGGATGTCTGGTTTAAATCTTCGCGCAGATAGGTGCGGTGGGGAATATCAATTGGCAGGCCCAGAACCGAAAGGACAAGGGCGGCAAATGTCATTAACCCTAACCCGCCCAGCTGGATCAGGACCAGCACCACGATCTGGCCAAACAGACTGAAATGGCTGCCAACATCCACCACCGACAGGCCGGTTACCGTGACCGCCGATGTGGCAGTAAACAGCGCATCAGACCAGGCCAGCGGTTGCGACACGCCAGGAATTTTCAAAAGGCAGGTGCCCAGAATGATCAGGATGGCATAGGTCGCAGCCAGGACCGCCGGGGGCGGAACCCGAAATTTTTGCGACGAAATACTGGGCAGCGAAATTTGCATGGGCGGGACTGTTTACCTGTGGGTCAACTGGCAGGGGTTCGGTGGTCGATAACGGGCGGGCAGCAGAATGGGCAATATCCTGCCTAAAGGGTATCGCCAAACAGGCGCAATTCGGTGCGCCGGCCCAGAACCATCATCTTGTCGTCTTTCTTAAGCGCGATATCATCCTCGCAGCCCAGAAATTCGCTGCCGCGCATCACACCAAGGCAGCGTGTTTCGTATTTTTCGCCAATTTTAAGTTCGGCCAGTGTTCTGCCTTCAAGTTCCTCGGGGATATTGATGTTGATGACATGGAAATTGTTCCCCAGGCTAAGGTAATCCCGCACCACCGGGTTATGGAGCATCTGGGCGATGTGCTGGCCCATTTCCTGTTCGGGCAGAATAACCCGGTCTGCCCCCATTTTGCTGAGGATACGGTGGTGGGTTTTGCTAAGCGCCTTGACCCAAACCGTTTTGATCCCCAGCAGCTTCACATTCATGGTGCACAGGATATTGGCTTCCAGATCCTCGCCAATGGCAACAACGGCAACGTCGTAATGGTCCGCGCCAGCCTGGCGCAGGGCCTCTTCATCGCGGCCATCGGCAATTACGGCTTCGGCAACGGTATCGGCGAGGTCGCTGACATTTTTTTCATTCACATCAATGCCCAGAACCCGGTTGCCAAAGCGGGCCAGTTCGGTGGCAATGGTGCCGCCAAATGTGCCCAGACCAATGATGACAAAGCTGCGTTTAATCTTGTCTTTGGTTTGTGCCATGAAAGGGACGATCCTGGTTTTGGGAAACGAACGGGACGGGCCATTTGCCACAAGGGAATGGTGCCATTGGCGAGTTTTGCCAATGGTATTTTAAGGGCCAAACGCACAACGCGCCGTTAAGGCGACTTGTTCCGTCCTGCGCGCCGGGCAGCGCGGGTGTTTCAGTTAATTTGCCAGTGGTTCAGTCAAACAGGCTGGCAGCAGCGGCCTGCTGTGCGGGGTCGGCCAAATTGCCAACGCGGCGCAGGAAGCTGTTTTTTTCTTCGTAATAGCGTTTGCCAAGGTCGGCAAAGCTGCCAACGGTGACATCGGTATTGATGTGAAATTCGCGTTTGGGAACCTTGGTGGCCTGGTCCGCCCCGGCAAGGTCCGGGCGGTCGCTGTCGATAACATCGGCAACGCCATCAAGTTCGATGCGGTTTTTCAGGCTGTACAGGAATTTGCGAAAGGCCGGATGGCGGCGCAAAAAGGCCGGTTCGGTCAGCAGGAAGTCATTGGCGGCAAAATCCGGCGCGTTATCGACAACAAATTCGCGACACAGATGGTCCGTGGCAAAGCACATCGGCCCGAAAATGAAATTGCGATAAATGTCTTCCTTAAGCTGCCAGAATTTATCAAGGCGCTGCAGGGATTCGTCATCAAGCTTTACGGCTGCTTCGAGCAGCAGGCGCGGATGGCAATGCACATAATGGGGATGCACATAAGTTTTGGTACGGCTGATTCCTTCAAGCGTGTCGATATTGACCGGCCCGGTAAACAGGCTTGCATGCGGGTGGTCGGATTTCTTGGATAAAATCGCAATCACGGCTTGCGGGTCAACATTATGCTTTTCCAGCAAATGCCGCACGGACAGGTCAAGGTCCACCTCGCCCAATATGATTTTATTGGTCAACTGATGGTGGTTCAGGTTAAAGCGCCGGGCAAATTCCGGTTCCAGGGTATGGGAAAAGGGCCCGTGCCCGATATCATGCAGCAGGGCCGCTGCGCCCAGCAGGTCACGATCGGATTCGGAAAGGCCCGTTAATCGGCAATATTGCTGCGACAGCAGGGCAACGCCAATGCTGTGGTCATAACGTGAATGGCGGATATTGGCCGGTTTACCATTGGGGTGGAACAGGTAATCAATGGCCCCAAGGAACGAAATTTCACGCAGCCGTTCAAAGGCATGTGATGCGATCAGGCGTTTATGCAGCGGCCGGTCAAAGGCCGAACTGATCTGCGCACGCTTGAAATGATAGCTGTATTGCGGGGCCTTGGGAAAAAGCTGGTTCCATTCCCGGATATCATCGGCGTTGAAGTCGCTGTCAAACAGGTCTTTCATGATCGGCGCGGCAGGGGATTGGGCAGGTGTCAGGGAATCCTTGTTCGGCGCGGCCGGCTTGGAAGCGGTGCGCGGTGCAAAAAGATCCAACTGCGGTTTGACACTCATACTGATACTAACTGCGTCGATTTCTGGTCACTGTAAAGGCATTGGCAGACATAGCCCGATTTCCCCCTTATGTCATTGCGGATTTTCCCAAAATCATCGAAACTGCGCCCAGGGTCAGGACCTGTTAATATGTTGGCAATGTTCGCCGATATGCAAAGAAAGACGCACCATAATCCTGCATGAAGCCACACTTCTGTCAGGATATTATGGCAGGGTTGGTCTTTGTGATTTGGGCAGATGGCCAGACAACAGTTTTGAGAGCGAAGTTATAACCCCGTTTCCGGCAGATTGACGGCGCTGTTAAAGTGCCAGGCGCCTTGGAAATTATGGTTTGTTTCGTTGTCATAATGGTTGTTGTCCCGGCTGGCAGGTGCGGGACCTGACCCTGTAACATGGTTTTTGGACCACGCGTAAACGCGCATAAATATAATTGGATGATTGGTTGTAAATACGTGGCAGGGGTTAGGTCTACATACCGCAAGGCATGTTGGCGGTTTCGTCGTAACGGGGCGATACGGAACCGTTTTCGCATGTCTGGATGGCGCGGTTTTGCTGCGTTTTTAGGGGGTGGCACGGCTCTTTCCGGGCTTTTTGCACCTGCTATTGCCTTTGCACAGGCCCAAAGTGCCGCCCTGCAGGGTGAGCCGGAAATTTCGGTACCGGGCAATGGCCTTTTTACTGCGATTGGCAATCTTGGCTCCCATGATTTAACCGTTATCGGGCTTGCGACCCTGGGTGGGGCGGCAATTGCCGGTGCAATTGGCTGGCGCCTGGCTGTGCGCATGCGCCGCCATCTTGACGAGGCAGAAGACCTCGAATCGCAGATGGAAGACACCGCCACCCTGTTTACCCACCTGTTTTATGCGGCACCGGACCCGGTTTATTACTGGGCGCATAAGGGCTTTGTCGATGGTGGCAGCCCGGCATTGATGCGCTGTTTTAATCTGGGTGCGGATGCGCGTTTTCCCGACCTGCTTGAACAATTGCGCGAGGAAGACGCCAAAACCCTGCAGGAACGGGTGCGGACCCTTAAATCCACCCATGACCGATTCGCAGTTTGGGTGACGTCGGTCGATGGGCGCAAATTCCATGTTACAGGCACGGTGGCACGGCGGGACCGTAAATCGTCGGTGCTGGGGCATGCCGTGTGGTTTCGTGATGAAACCCGCCATACCCGCGAACGCGAAAGCCAGATTGGCGATTTCGCCGCCTTGCGGCAGGATGTTTCCAGCCTGCGCCATGTGATGGATGAATTGCCCTTCCCGGTATGGCGTCGCGATAGCGATTTGAACCTGACCGATTGTAACGCGGCCTATATCGAAGCGGTCGAACAAAACACGATGGCCGAAGTGATCGAGGCCGGAAGCGAACTGGGCGCTGGCGTTATTCAGGACCAGGGGCGTGCCCTTGCGGCATCGGCCCTGCGCAATAGCGAAACGGTCACGCGTGATTACCATGTTGTCATGCATGGTGACCGGCGTTTGCTGCGCATTACCGAATCCCCGGTTTTTCATGGCGATGATGTCAGCGGGCTGGTCGGCTTTGCCATTGATTGCACCGAACTTGAAGAAAAACAGGCCGATCTTTCGCGCCATGTGCGCGCCCATGCCGAGGTACTGGAAAATCTGGGCACGGCGATTGCCATTTTTGGCGGCAATAAGCGCCTGATTTTCTTTAATGCAGCCTTTGCCGCCCTGTGGGACCTGGATGAGGAATGGCTGCTGACCGAACCGGCACTGGAAGATTTGCTGCGCCGGTTGCGTGATGAACGGAAATTGCCCGAAGTCACCGATTTTGGCCAGTATCGCGACCAGGAAAACCAGCGCTTTACCGATCTTCTCAAACCCATCGAAGACCTGATGCATCTGCCAAGTGGTGTGACATTGCGCCGGTTTGTCTCCCCGCATCCGTTTGGCGGGCTGATGTTTGCTTATGAGGATGTGACCGACAAGCTGGTTCTGGAAAGCAGTTATAACACCCTGATCGCGGTTCAGCGCGAAACGCTGGAAAACCTGCATGAAGCGGTGGGTGTGATTAGTGGGGATGGCCGCCTGCGCCTGTATAACCATGGCTTTGGCGACATGTGGGCGCTTGATGATGTGTTTTTGGCAGCAGCCCCGCATCTGTCCGATGTGATCGAAAAATCCCGCGATTTCTGGACGGTTTCGGACGATTGGGCAAAGTTCAAAAGCCGTATGGTCGCGCGCATCACCAACCATGAACCAATGTCTGGCCGGTTGGAACGCAGCGATGGCAGCATCATTGATTTTGCCGTTGTGCCACTGCCTGATGGCGCGGTGATGATGTCCTATCTGGATGTAACTGACAGCATCCGGGTCGAACGTGCCCTGCGTGAACGGAACGAGGCACTGCGCACCGCCGATCAGATGAAGTCCGATTTTATTTCGACTGTTTCACGCGAACTGACCCGGCCGCTGGACCATATCAATGGCCTTGCGGATCGTATGTTGCCGCATCTGCATGGCAATGTGTCGCAATCGGTGGAAATTATCCGTACCGAAGCCCAAAGCATGCTGGCGCTGGTTGATGACATGCGTGATCTGGCAACGCTGGGGTCAGGCCAGGTGGCGCTGGAACTTGATACCGTTGATCCAAGGCGTTTGCTGCGCTCGCTTGAGGCGCTGACCCGTGCACGGCTGGCAGAGCTTAACGTGTCCTTGCGGCTTTATTGTTCGCGCAATATCGGCTGGATGGTGGCCGATGAACGCCGCCTGAAACAGGCATTGTTCATTCTGGTCACCAATGTTTTGCGCACCGCGCCGGAAGGCAGTGAAGTATCCGTCGTGGCGCGGCGCCGGGGCGATGATATCGACATTACCATTGGTCTGACCGATGAAACCCCGCAGCCGATGCTGTTTGAAGGTTTGCGTGATGGCGAACCGGCATCGGCCCGCCGCGCCTTGGGGATGGCCATGGTGCGGGCTGTGGTCGAAATACATGGCGGGCGTGTGCGCATCAGCCGTGATGGCCGTGAAATTTCCTGCATTCTGCCAGCGGGTGAGGAAAGTGATCTGGGATAATCCTGATCTAGCCGGATAAACCACAACAAAGCCCCCAGTGCCGGGTGAAACGGCAAGGGGGCTTTGTTGTTTCAAACTGCCGTGTGATCAGGCGCCAACGGCAAAGGGCACGTCTTTGCCCGCCAGGCAGGCATCAATATTATCCAGCGCGCGGGTGCCCATGGCGGTGCGGGTTTCTTGCGTGGCTGATCCCAGATGGGGCAGCAAAAATGTGTTGGGCAGGCTGCGATATTCCGGTGCGATATTGGGTTCACCGGCAAAAACATCCAGCCCGGCTGCGGCAAGGGTGCCCGCCTTTAAGGCTGCAATCACGTCACCATCATTGACGACATCACCGCGCGCCGTATTGATCAGGATTGCGCCTTTGGGCAGTTTCGCCAAAAAGCTGCTATCGACCATGCCTCGCGTTTCTGCCGTTGACGGGCAATGTAACGACAGGAACTGGCAATGGGGCAGCAGGGCATCGATGCTGTCATGATATGTCGCGCCAAATTCCAGATCGGCAGAAAGGCGCTTGCGGTTGTAATAATGGACTTCCATGTCAAACCCGCGGGCGCGCCGTGCCACGGCCTGGCCAATGCGGCCCATGCCGATAATTCCCAGTTTTTTGCCGGTTACCTGCGTGCCGATCAGGTGGGTGGGGCGCCAGCCGCTCCAGCTTGCGGTGCGAATTTCCGCTTCGCCTTCGCTGGCCCGGCGTGCAGCGCCCAGCATCAGCAACCAGGCAATATCGGCGGTAGCATCGGTCAATACCCCCGGTGTATTGCCAATGACAATGCCCTTGCGTGCAGCAGCCTGAAGGTCGATATGGTCGGTCCCCACCGAAAATGTCGCAACAATTTTAACCGAAACGGGCAGTGCTTCAAAAAATGCTGCGTCAATCGGGTCCCCCACCGAAACCAGCACGGCATCGGCCCCTTCTGCCAGTGCCAGGATGGCGGCGCGGTCCAGCGGTTTGTCACCTTCATTGATGCGAACGTCATAATCGGCATGGGCGCGGGCTTCGATATCGGCGGGCAAGCGGCGGGTAATGGCAAGAACCGGTTTCATAAACTTATCCAGATGCAGGGAAACGAAACAGTTGGCGTGGCAAAGCCTAATCGTCCCCGCCCCCGAATGGCAAGCTGGTATTACCATTTTGCCATTTCGTGGTTTGATTGCCCAATCCGACCGGGTCGGCGCGGCGCGGCATGTTTATTGCGGGGGCTGTTTATTAGGGCGTCATGGTCCCAGGCTGCATCAGATCGGGCGGGCAGCAATTATCGCTGGTCGTGCGAAAAGGTCCTTCGCCGTTGTTGTAATCCGCAGTCTTAAAATAGCTGATGCATGGCAAGGCGCACGCCAATGACGGTGATGGTCAAGGACAGCAGAAAATCAAGCAGCACAATGCCAATGGCGGTGAAAACCGGCACGGCCAGTGTCAGCATGACGATATAGCCGCCATAAACCATCATCGCGATGACAGCGAGCATGGCAAACCCGCCTGCGCCCAGCCCCGGAAAGGCAGCGCCTAACAGCAAGGCCAGCAGATACACCGCCATTTGCAGGACGCTGGACCAGTTATAAATGGTGATAAACGGGATATAGCGCACTTGCCGCCCCATCATGTCGACGACGTGATGCATTACCAACGGAAACGCGACCCATTTGATAACAAAGGCGATGGTTTCCACCAGCAGATAACGCAGGGTCGGGAAATCAGCCGGGGCACTGCCCAGATCGTGCCAGCGCAACAGGGCAAAGGCGGGGAAAACCAGTGCTGCCGCCAAAAAAGACCGCCAGAATCCATCAATGGTAAAGGTAAAATAACCCACGCCGCGGGTGTCACCATGGGCAATGCGCCATGTGCCATACAGGGCGCGCAGGGTTTCTTTGGCGATCGACATTGTAAAGACTGTTTTCCGCTTTTCTGCCAGCAGGCTGGCGTTATTCCATGGCCTTCAACATAGGGCGTTTCTTATCTGCTTGGAAAGGGGGCAGCGCACGAAATATGCCCTGCTTCACACCTGGTCGATGTGACGCCCAACTATTTGTTACTGAAGCTGCAAAGCGGCGCTACCGAGCTTTGGGTTTCATCACCGTGCATCCGTCTTTCCCGCTTCATTCCATTCTGCCTTTCTTGCGATGCGGGCAGGGGGTGCGGGGTCTATGGTTGATTTGCACGCGGGCGAACCGTGCTTTGCCCAACAAGAATGGCGACCCGTTCGGGCCGCCATTGATTGATTGCAACGGTGAGGCGATGCAAAGAATAAGGATTATTCGTCGCTGTGAACCGACCAGCGCAGGGTGGTTTCCTTGCCTGCGGGCAGTTTGATCTGCCATTTCACCTGACCAGCTTCCAGATTCTGGTGCTGGCTGCTTTCCTTGATGATTTTCCAGTTGGCTGGCAGGGTTTCTTCGATGGTGACGGTTTCATCACGCGGGCCACTGTTTTTCAGTTTCCATTCAAGGGTGGCGGCAACTTCATCGGGCAGGTTTTTACGCGGCTGACGGTCATAATCAACAACGTGGCGGCTGCCGATAATGTCGCTGGCCTGACCAAGGATCAGATGGGCTTCCTGGCCTGCTGGCGTCAGGTTTAACTGGTCTTCGCCCAGGAAGGTGGCGATACCATCGGCATCATTTGCATAAATGCGAATCTGCCCTGCGGGCCACGGGCTTTGTTTATCCGTGCCGCCGTCATTTTTAAGCGTCAATTGCAGTTCCGGGCGGATAAAATCCTCCCGCGTGCCTTTACCGCTGTAATACATCGACGTGTTGCCATAGAAGGTCATTTCACGTTCGACCTTGATCTGGCGGTTTTCAAGCAAGGGCAGGGTTACGGCGTCGCCATCCTTCATGTTCAGGTCGTTATAGGGGCCATAAACATGCAGGTTTTCAAATTTGCTGCGCCCGGCACCGCCGCTGCTATCGGCACTGGGGGCTGCCATCATCATTTCGGCGCGCATGGTTTTTGCCATCGGGCGCGGTGAATTCTGGTTCGGGTCACCGGCAATCAGTTGCAGGTTGGCATTTTCAATATCGCCACCGCTGTTATTGACGATGCGGGCCCGTGCACCCAGGTCCAGGGTGCCGGTTTTGCTGTCATAATGGCCGACATAGGCCGTTTGCCAGCTGATACCGCCAATCAGATAGGCCAGCGAAACATGGTCGGTTGCTGCCGATGTGCGAATGGCCGCATCCAGCGACGGGCGTGCGGTATATCCATCGGGCAGGGACGGCATGATTACGTCCTGTGTCGGGACATATTCAATGCCATCGGCGGTTTTTACCAGGGCCTGCCCATCAAGCGAAATCAGGGTGGCGCTGATCAGGTCATCATCGCGGCGGATTTTGACTTCCTTGCCGATGAACTTTTGCAAAAGCGCATAACCACCGCGCGGGGCGGTTGGCTCGGTTGTCGAGATAAGCTGCAGGTTGGCAGCTTTATCCGCACCGATCAGAAGCGAATCATCAATCAGGGTTTGTGGCAGATCCATGATTTTAAGCGTCTGGCGACCGGCGCTTATCGCGGCCTGGCGCTGCTCGGCGATCATGGTCAGGTTGCCGGGATAGACCGTCAGGCGCATTTTGCTGCGGTCAGAGGCGGCAAGCGGTACGGATGCCTCTGCATTGTCGGCGGCATCGGCGGCCTGCGCATCGGAAATGGACAAATCGGGTGCCCCAAAAAGGGTTGCACCCAGGATGGTTGCAAGAACAAGGCGATTGCGCAGTTCTGATGCCATGAAAGGGTCCTTTTTACTATGTGACAGCCGGTTGGGCCTGTGCGTTTCGATGATGCGTATTCTGGCGGGCAAAGATGGCATCAAAAAGGAAACAGTCTTAAATTTTGTCACACATCCGGTAACAAGTTTTTGAAATCTCTGAGTCAATCACGATGAAGCTTCCAATGCTGTGTTTGCGCCTGTGTGCCCCCGTGCCGTGCGTTTGCGCAACAAAAAGGGCCGCTGGTGTTTCGCAGCGGCCCCAAATGCATTGTTGTGGATATGCGATGATAATGCTCGGTTTGGTGCGCCTTTCGCCTTATGCCGTTAGCGGATGGCGATAATCGTATTGCGGTTTGTTCAGCCGGATCTGAAAGGCGGTTTGCCGTGCCGTATCGATCAGGATGGGCGCACGCATATTAACGGTCATTTCAACATTGTCTTTCCCGTCCGGTTTTTGCAGCGTCACGATTAGAACAATCGCCAGATTTTCCGGAGCGATACCATGCGTGGCAACGGCGGGGTTGATATCCTCGGCGGCCAGCAGATTGCTGTCGGGGTTATAGGGCGCAACGATAAAGGCCAGTTCCGGATCGGTCAGGCATTGCAGCAGCTTGAAGGAATTGGAAATCTCGCTGGGGAAGTTGGCCAGGGCAAAGATATTGTTATCGGAAAAGCCGCTTAATCCGGCGGGCATGTAGATGGCTTTGTCCCAGCGAAATTCGCGATCTCCCATCAGGGTCGCGATCCTGATCGTCTGGGGAATGTTGTTCTGGTCGAGTTCCTCACGAATGATATCTTCTAACATGCCTCGCTCCGATATCGTTTTAATGTGTTTTGGATATTCAACCACATATTGGCGCGCCGGGCGGGCAGGTAAAGCAACCAGATCAATTTTTTGAAAAATAATATGGTAATTTATCGCTTTGGACGTGTGTTTTACACCGCATTGGCCGGTGCGGCCTGCCGGCGCGATTGGAAACGTACAGGAATGGGGGCGGTAAAACCCTTCACCCGGATGGTATCGTGGCTATGCAGGGATTGCAGCAGCATCCGACCGATTTCGGGCAGTTCTTTTTCAAGCTGGCAGGCGAAATCCTCGCTTACGACGATTTCGGCATTCAGGGTACGGGTCGCCCGTTCCAGGCGGCTGGCAAGGTTAACGGTGGCGCCAATAACAGCCGGTGTTACGGATTCGCCCTCGCCAATATCCCCCACCACGGCAGGGCCGTAATGCAGGCCCACACCAATGCGCAGCGGGCGGGTCCGGTCTGTCGGGTCCTGGGCGTGCCAGTCGCGGATGCGTTCAATCATGGCCTGTGCGGCCGAAAGGGCATTGGCCGCCGGGCAGGACATGGCGTCAAAGGCGCCAAAGCTCGCCATCATGGCATCGCCAATATATTTTTCGACAATCCCGCCATAGGACGCGACCTGAGTGGTCATCGTGCCGTGAAAGCGGTTTAACAGGCGCATCACATCCTGCGGGTCGCGGTTTTCGGCATAACCTGAAAAACCGATAATATCGGCAAACAGCACAACGCATTCGCGCCTTTCGCCAATACGAATGGGTTCGTCGCGTTCGGCCAATTGGTCGGCCAGGGCTGCCGGGAAATAACGTGCCAGATTGCCATGTGCGCGTTCGGCCGCGGCAAATTGCCGGATCAAAATGCGCAGCCTTGCCACCATCACGGCACAGGCAAGGGTAAAGACAACGACAATCACCACCTGTTCGGCAAGTGCGGAAACATCGAGATATTCCGGCCGGTTATATAGGGGCACCTGCCCGCTTTCACCGGGGCTCCACTGGTCGCCGAAATGCTGCGAAATCAAAATGCCCGGCCGGTTGACCAGCCAGGCGATGCCCAAAATCCATGCATTGAACAGCCACAGGCCAAACCACAGGATCAGGCGGGGTGAAAAGGTCAGGATAACCAGCGCCATCATGATCATGGAAAAGACAATGCCACGGTCGCGCGTGACAAAGCTGTAAACCCAGGCTTCATGGTCAATGAACGGGTGGCGCGGGTCGGGCACCACGGAAACATACACAATCAGCAGCGCATCGGTCACGGCCAGCACATACAGAAGCCAGCGCCAGTTATGGCCGCGATAGGCAACAAATATCTGAATGACAACGCCGGGAATAAACCAGGTCAGAACCTCCAGCAGCGAATAAAGCTCGCCGCTGGGGGTGTTGGATTTGCTGAAAAGCAGAAGGATGAAGGCCAGCATGGCGATGCGCAAAAACGCAACGACAAACAGCCCCCGCCGTTCTTCACGGTCAACAAGGCGGTCAAATAGCGTGGGTTTTTCAGGACTTGCTTGCATTGGCGAGTAAATCTGCCAGTCCGTCCTTGTCGCGAATGACGAGACGGCCATCGCGTCGCGTAATCAGCCCTGCCTTTTCCAGTTCCCGCAGTTTTTTGTTTACCGCTTCGCGGGTCACGCCCAGCATATAGCCCAGCTCCTGCTGCGATAGCGGCAGGGCAATGCGAATACCTTCCGGGTCCGGGCCGCCGTGCCGTTCTGCCAGCCACAATAACCGTTTAATCAGACGCGCGGTCAGATCAAGGAAATTGGCATCCTCCAGCAGGGCACTGACCCAGCGAAGACGACGGCACAGAAGGGCGGTGATGTGACGGCGCAGTTCCGTTTCACGGTCAAAAATTTCGAAGAAGTTTTCGCGCGAAATATACAAAAGCCGGGTTGGACCAACGGCACGCGCACTTGCAGTGCGTGGTTCACTGTCCAGCAGGGCGATTTCGCCAAAAACCGCACCGGGTGCCAGTACGTTCAGGACAATTTCCTTGCCCGAACCCGACAGGCTGGAGATGCGAATTTTGCCAGCTTCAACGGCATAAAGTCCGTCGGCCGGATCGCCCTTTTCAAACAACAGATCGCCATCCGCTAACCGTTTTATGGTAGCAGATTCAGATAGTTGCTCCAGCAGGGCCGGATCAAGATCTTCGAATAAAAAGCTGCCTGCCAGGATGCGCGAGGCGACTTTTGCGAATTGCGGTGGTGTTGTGAAACTGTTCACTGCGTCCTCAGGGGAGAAGGCGTAACGTAAGGATCGGAGACTACCGAGTTCCAACGTATCACGAAAAGGTACATATGCGGCAAGCCTTTTGCCCGGTCTTTCTGTGGCTTGCACGAAAAAGTGTACTTTTGGACTGATATTTACCCGGATACCGGTGTCTTCTGGCGGTAACTGGACTCCCCGGGTTGCCGCCGGTGCCGGAATGTAAAGCCCGCAGCATTTTCCCCGAGATGCTGCATCGGCAGACAGGGTTCCGGCAAGCTCGATGTTATCAATCTTGCTTTTTCCCCGGCCTCACTGTTTTGCAGCGAGGCCGGTTTTTTTTGTGCAAAAAGAAGGTTTAACTTCGCGCCCGCAGGGCAGCGGTCAAGGTGCCATCATCAAGATAGTCCAGTTCCCCGCCGACGGGCACACCATGCGCAAGCCGGGTGACTTTGACACCGGTTTCCACCAGCCGTTCGGTAATGTAATGCGCCGTGGTTTGGCCATCGACCGTCAGGTTGGTGGCAAGGATAACCTCGTTAACGCCGGTTTCGCGCACCCGTGTCACCAGTTGGTCAATGCGCAAATCATCGGGGCCAACCCCATCGAGCGGCGACAGGGTGCCACCCAAAACATGATACAGCCCCTTAAAGGATGAACCGCGTTCCAGCGCCCACAAATCCTGGACTTCCTCGACCACGCAAATCATATCGTGCTGGCGGCCTGCCCCCGCACAGATATGGCAGGGATCGGTTACATCGATATTGCCACATACATGGCAGGTGGTCATGGCTTGCGCGGTATCTTCCAGTGCCTTTGCCAGGGGTAGCATCAGGGTTTCGGGTTTTTTCAACATCTGCAATACCGCGCGACGTGCCGAACGCGGGCCAAGGCCGGGCAAACGCGCCAGCAATTTGATCAGATTGTCTATTTCCCGTCCGGTCATGATGGTTCCGCCCGTCAAGTGCGATCAAAGGTGAAGTGCAATCTTTGACACAATAACAAAGGGCGGCGCAATGCCGCCCTTTCAAATCTGTTTTGCTGCTGGCAATCGCCCGTCGGGCGCAGCCCTCAAAACGGCAGTTTGAAACCTTCCGGCAGGTTCAGCCCACCGGTGACTTCTTTCATCTTTTCGGAAACCTGTGCCTCAACCTTGACCTTGGCATCGTTATAGGCGGCAACGATCAGGTCTTCGAGGACTTCGGTATCTTCCGGGTCAACAATGCTTTTATCAAGTTTCAGGCCGCGCATTTCGCCTTTGCCATTCAGCATGACCTTGACCATGCCGGCACCGGACTGCCCCTCGACTTCCATTTCCATCAGCCGTTCCTGCATTTCCTGCATTTTGGACTGCATTTGCTGGGCTTGCTTCATCATCCCTGCAAGGTTCTTCATAGCTCGTCGTCTCCTTCGAGATAAAACGCATCATCATAAACCGATCCGCTGTCATCGCCTTCGGCCAGTTCCGGCATCTGGTCTGCCGGTAAATGGACCGCAACGATTTTTGACGTCGGAAATCCTTCAAGAACGGCTTTTACCAGCGGATCCTGCGATGCATCCGCCTTGCGCCGTTCAAGTTCTTCAAGTTCCTGTTCCTTCAGGGTGGGGGCACCCTGTTCGCGTTCGGACACCGAAACAATCCAGCGCTGGCCGGTCAGGCCGTTCAGGGCCTTGATCAACTGGCTGGAAAGGTCGGTATTGGCACCGCGCGCGGGACGAAAATCAATGCGCCCCTTTTCAAATTTCACCAGATGAAGATAGTTCTTCACCTGAATGGCAAGGCCGGTGGTTTCGCGGTCTGCCGATAACAGGGCGACGACTTCCTCCAGGCTTTCGGGCATTTTGGCGTAAACGGGTTCTTCAGCGCGCTGGGGGGCCGGGGCATATTGTGCGGAAACGGCCTGTGCCGCACCGCCGCCATTGACCACCTGCATGCGCGGGCCACCCCCGCCGCCATTGCCGCCGCCCGCCGGTCCACCATTACCGGCTTGCGGGCCATTCAGGCCCGATTTCAGCTTTTTGATCAAATCGCCAGGCGATGGCATTTCTGCCGCATAGGCCAGGCGGATCAAAATCATTTCGGCCGCCTGGATAGGCGATGGCGCAATGCGGGTTTCTTCAAGGCCCTTTAGCAACATTTGCCAGGCGCGGGTAAGCTGCGGCATTGCCAGCTTGGCGGCAATTTCGCGGCCACGTTCGCGTTCGATTTGCGAAACACCGGGGTCATCGGCGGCATCAGGTGCCAGCTTCACACGGGTTAACCAGTGCGTCAGGTCCAGCAAATCCTGCAGCATCACGGCCGGGTCACCGCCCAGGGCATATTGCGCGCCCAAAAGCTCAAGCGCCTCGTTGATCTCGCCCTTCATGGTCAGATCAAACAAATCGAAAATGCGGGACCGGTCGGAAAGACCCAGCATGTCACGCACCTGTTGGGTGGTGACCTTGCCCGCGCCATGCGAAATCGCCTGATCCAGCAGGCTCATACCATCACGGACCGATCCATCGGCGGCGCGGGCAATCAGAGCCAGCGCCTCGTCTTCGATCTCGGCATTTTCCAGCCCGGCAATGCGCCGGTAATGGGCGACCAGTTCATCGGTCTGCACCCGGCGCAAATCAAACCGCTGGCAGCGCGACAGCACGGTAATGGGAATTTTGCGAATTTCGGTGGTCGCGAAAATGAATTTCACATGCTCTGGCGGTTCTTCCAGCGTTTTCAAAAGCGCGTTAAACGCACTTTTTGACAGCATGTGCACTTCGTCGATGATGTAAATCTTGTAGCGGGCTGCTGTGGGGCGGTAACGCACCCCCTCGATCAGCTCGCGAATGTCATCAACCCCGGTGCGTGATGCAGCGTCCATTTCCATCACGTCCACATCGCGGTCTTCGGCGATGGCGCGGCAATGCTGGCACACCCCACAGGGTTCAATGGTGGGGCCGCCCTTGCCATCGGGGCCAATGCAGTTTAGCGCACGGGCAATAATACGCGCTGTCGTGGTTTTACCAATGCCGCGGACCCCGGTCAGAATAAAGGCATGCGCCAGTCGGCCGCTTTCCAGGGCGTTGGAAAGGGTCTTGACCATCGGCCCGTGTCCGATCAGTTCGTCGAACGATTTCGGGCGATATTTGCGGGCCAGCACCTGATATTCGCTTTTGGGCGTTTCAGGTGTGGTTGCTTGATCTGGGCTGGCGGTCTGGGTTTGATCCGTCATTCATCCGGTCCGGCAAGTTTGTGATGCGCGTTTGTGTTTTAGCAGCATCAGGCAGCGCGGGCAAAGGCCAGATATGTATCCATGCCGCATTTGCGTTCAGGCCCGGTCAATATGATGCATTTGTTCGGACCATATAGGGGCGCATCCCGCAAAATGCGATGGGGTAACCCAACGGTTCACCTCGACTGGTTATCATCGACTGCCCGGTGGTTTTTGACCCGCTATCTTCACTGGTCAATGATGACAAGCAGGGCGGTCTGGTTAGTCGCAAGGTTTTCAAGCATCGCATATGTCGCCTCGCGGGTGGCATCGGCAAGATGCATTGAAGCAGGGGCATGTAAAAACTGCTGTAAAACAGCAATATCATGCGGCAGCAAAATGCCTGCCTGTTCGGGTAGTGTGGCGCCCACTGCGATATGCGGGGCGGAAAAGCCAGCAAACAGAGCATCATCAAGTCTTCTACCGCGTGCCGGGTTGGCGTGGCCTGGCAAGCCGCCGGTTTTGTCAGGTTTCAACCATTCCACAAGGGGGCCCATCCCATCATTTGTCAGGTTCGGCAATGATTTAAAGCCGCCAAGTGATGCCAAAAACGCACCATAGGGCGTGGCGGTATTTTGCGCGACAATGTCGCGATCAACACGCAGGGCTTCAAGAATGGGTGTGACAGAAGGCAACGCAAATAGCCCGCGCAACATTTCATGGCGCGTTGCTTCAGGCAGGTGCAGCCAGTGTGCCATCCCGCCATGCAGGGCGTCAGGGTCAAACTGATAGGCGAGATGGCATATGGTCATCGGCGTGTTTCCATCAATTGCAGTTATTCAATGTACCATTCACAACCCGGTCACGATTGGCTTGGGCGTATTCGGAAACTGCTGCTTTGGCTGCGTCCGCGTTAACATTGGCGGGATGCGCAATACCCCAATGACCTGCGGGGTTATTGTCAAATGTGGCGGTATAGCCTTCCAGACCAACAACCGGTCCTTGATCCCCCACTACGGGATCATGGAGCAGTGTTACGGTAAAGCGGAAGTTGCACCTTTTCTGTACCGGGGCAAGTGCTGGATCATTGAATGTTGAAAGATCAGGGTTGAAACGGAACTGGCTGGGGGAAAGGGTTGCCCGTCCGTTGGCGTTGGCATCAACACCGCGATAAATATCGACATCAGCCAGTGCCGGGGTTGTCATAAAGGCAATGGCAAGCAGGCAGGAAGCTGTCAGTTTTGCTGTAAGGTGCCGCATGTTTTTTCTCCTGTTACGATGCGTGTAAGGACAAAGGCGGGCCATTTTATGATGCCCCTTTTATCCTGGGGAACATGTTTTCGGAAAATGCCGGGTGCTTGCACGGGCACCCTGCCCTTACATTTGCGCAAGCAGACGATGGGTTTCAGGCATGCAAACAGGCTGATCACTGATCAGTATGGGAATACGAAATGTGTAGGGAAAAGGTGAGAGACTGGACCGCGACCCGGAAAAACTCGTTACGGCTGCTACCTTCCGGTCCTGACCGGGTTGGCGAGCGGTCCGTCCACGACCAGCCTCTCGCCCCCTATATCGCGCAGGGCGTTTAAAAACGCAAGGGCCGATTGGGATTTTTTACAAACACAATGTTCGCGCTTTGCCTGGGCGGTGCTGGCGGTCTAATGTCGGGAAAATTCACATCACGGCTTCGGACACATTTTGTCGATCAATGCGGGCCAGATATTGCAGGTAGGAAATGGAACAGTTGTTTTATGCGTCAGTCGGGCTGGACCGGGACGCAGAAATTCGGGCGTCATCACGCTGGCGTCAGCAGGTGCTGCGCGAATCCAATGTGCGTATTCTGGTTTGCCATGGCGGTGACCCCCTTTTTGCCCGCCCCGAAGAAACCGGTGAACATGATATTGTCCTGCTTGATGCTGCCCGTTTGCTGCAACTTGATTTTGACCACGAAGCGGCAAACTGGGCCTATTTGGGCCGGCATAACAATGCCCCGGTCCTTGCCCTTGATGTGTCGCCGCTAGAGGCCGATCGCGACCAGGCAGCGATTATTCTCAACGGGGCTTTTGGCGATATGCGTACCCGTATGGCCGCTCTGCCCCATGATGATGCCGCCCTGGCTGCGCAGGCTCGCGCCCTGTTTTTATGGCAATCGCGCCATCGTTTTTGTGGCGTGTGCGGGCATCCCAACCATGTGGTCGAGGCGGGCTATCGCCTGCAATGTTCAAACCCGGGCTGTGCCACCCCGCATTTCCCGCGGACGGACCCGGCGGTGATCATGCTGGTGCATCATAATGACCAGGTGCTGCTGGCCCGGTCACCGCAATTTTTGCCCGATATGGTGTCTGTCCTGGCCGGTTTTGTGGAACCGGGCGAAACCCTGGAACAGGCCGTTCAGCGCGAAGTGTTCGAAGAAGTTGGCATTCGCACCAAAACACCGCGGTATATTGCCTCCCAGCCCTGGCCGTTTCCCGGTTCCCTGATGCTGGGCTTCATTTGCGAGGCTGAAACAACCGATATCGTGATCGACAATAACGAAATCGAATATGCCATGTGGGTGCCGCGCAACGAGGTCCAGGATCTTGGCAATCGTGGCATCCGTCTGCCCCGCGAAATTTCCATTGCCCGCTACCTGCTGGAAAACTGGGTTGCCGGTAAAATCTGAAAGCGACGAAGCTTGGGATTTCACTTGATTCGTCGTCTTGGGCTTGGGGGCGCGACGAGAACATTTTTGTTCCTGTCGCGTTTCGGAGTCCATTTACGTTTTTGGCTCATTTCCATTGTTTCCTTAGGATCTGCAGCCGGAATTTTTCCGCCCAATTCTTCATAAAGATCTTTTGCTGCTTCACGCTCAAGCATTTGCCTTTGCAATCTTATTTTTGGCACTTTTTCTTTGGCTGCTTTTGTTTCCTTGAAGACATTTTCGGCCATAATTGGGGCGATGAAGTAGTTTGTTGAATATTCGATGCTTGCCTTTACGCCTTCTATTACGATCTCACTGGCATTCATGTCTGCTTTGATTGCTCTTTCGATCGCATCTTCAACGTATCTTTTTCGTTCGTTATCATAGAAAGCGTGTTCGGACCTTGTTTCCAAAGGATCCGCAAACAGGGCTTTTTCTGCGTTGGCAGGGTGTTGCATGACCTTGTTTTCGTCCACCACATTTCCTGCGCCTTCTGTCGACATCCTTGCTGCTGAAGCGATATCAAGCAATTCGGAAAGATGTTTTTTTTCCTGAGATGTCATTTCGGAATATTTTTTTTTGCTTTCGATGCCTTTGATTAGTTCGCGTGTGGTTGCCGTGGAAAAGAATTCATCCTGTGCGTCCCAAGCCTTTCGATAAAAATAGTCAATTTTTTTATCTTCTCGGAGTTCCCCATCTTCAAAAATTCGGGGGAAGAAGTTCTTTTTAATCTTTTTGTTCATTGTTATTTTGGGAAGGACGCTCTTTGGATCCAGGCGGCTTGCAACTTCTTCGCCAAACCCGGCGACCCGGGCATTTTTAACCTTCCTTGGTACAATCGTTTTGGTGGATCCATTTTTGGTCTGCACCAATTTCTTTTTGATTGTCTTTGTTGCGGTCGGTTGTTTCAGTAAGGGGGGACGCGATACCACACCCTGATTTCGGAGACGACTTGAACGTCGAGGTCCTGCTGCTTGGGAAACGGTATTTTTAGGCATCGATGCCCTCTATGCGACATGCAGAAACAAAAATTAGTGTCACGCAGGAGAGAGCAAATAAATGCTCTTGCCTGCTGCAATATGTTAAGATTCGCCAAGAGCGATGGCGAGCAACGTATAAGAAGTGGATTGGCTGCTATCGAGTGGAACAATGTTGATGACGATTTGATTCGTGCCGACAATAAGATAGTCGTGAAAATTAAGGCTGGTGAAGTCACGGTTACGTAAATCAAGTGACGAAACGTTGTTTTGTCCGCCTTCCCCTTCTTTTGTGTCGACATAGACGATATTCGTCCATTTTCCATTGATGTTGAATGTCAGTTTGCATCCATTGCCGTTTGGGCCGATCCAATGTTTTAAAAGTAAAGAATACTCTTCGGTAATGTCAGCGATCTTGAAGCTGACGGTCAGTGCCGTCGGTTCCGAGAAATCACTCGTCATGCTTTCATCAAACCCACTGCCTGTGACCTGCAGGTTATTGGCAGCAGATAGAATTTTGAAAGAGGATGTCGGGCTGCTTGGACCGTATATGAATTGGCCGTCGGTGAAACTGATCGCAGCACCATTAATGCTGGTAGCATTGGGTACTGTTGCAAGCGCATAGGCGCTGAGATTAATGGATCCGGAATTGTAAGTTGCCCGTGCGGCGGTGCTCGACGATTGTAACGAGGCTGAGATCGAGCTTCCATTGGCGGCGTGACTGGCCGTAAAATAATGAGTTTCGTGATTAACCGTAACAGATTCATCACTGGAAATACCGTCAGTAAAGTCAATTAGCCAACCAGCGCGCATCGTAAAATCGAGACCAAAAAGTGAAAGCTGGCTAGGCGGCAGGACGATAGAACCACTCTCCGCAGGTGTTAAGAGGCGATCCTGTATGAATTTTGGAAGATCGACATGGGTTCCGTCCGAAGTCTGGTTGTATTGAATAACATCCCACGGATAGCTCTGACCCCATATCCATGTTGGCTCAAGACCCGTCTGATCGACATATCCAAACGAGCTCCAGTCTTTGATGCTCATGCTGGTTTCTTCAACATTTGAAGTCTGGTGGTCATAGGCATTACCAGTGCTTTGACTTTGGGAAGTTCCTTTGTCCCAAGTGTGGCTATAGTCCGCACCAATATTAAACATCGGTGCAGGGCCGAACATTCCACCTGAAATCTGTACACCAAAGGTGTTGATATTATTCGATGTTGACCCGCTTGTATGTTCGCTTGACGAGGATTGACTTTGACCATCCGAACTACTTTGGGCCGTATTTACTGACGAATTTAGCGTTTTGGGAAATATTCCCCGGAGTTTTACTGTGGCACCTGATCCGGCAGTGACAGACACATTGTTTGTAAGAATTGCTGGATAGTTTTCATAGCTGTCGGTGGTCGAAATACCTGTCTGATATTGGGATTTTGACGGGATAACAATACGTTGCGTCATAAGCAGAAGATAGCCGGGATACCCGCCAAGGTTGGCAACATCCTGATATTTCATGATTTGATACTGGATGTTGGTTTTGCCGAACTGCACATTGTTCGAGATATTTGTGAGATCAAAGTCCTTAGATGCTGTGAAATAGTCTTTGAAGTTCTTCATGGTTTGCTGTCCCTGTTTTGATTTTTGCGTCGATGATACTGCATCAATTGTTGCGATAGCTCACATGGATGCTGGCAGCTTTGCGTTTTCGCCCGTTTTTGCCACTAATGCCGTCAGAACCTAGTGTGGTTTTGCCCATGCTTTGCGGTGGATGGTTGGGTATCACCTGTGTGAAATTGCGAATGCAGCCCGGCTTGCCCGGCATGCCGCCTTTTCCGCCTGCTCCGCCAATGCCAGGCTCGCTGTCCAGGGCTACAGTGTTGATGCAGGATTTATAGACCTCGGGGATTTCGACAAAAATATTCGAAGCAAGGCCGCCATTGCCGCCGGTACCGCCATTGCCACCATTCCCGCCATTTCCGCCTTGTCCAGCGAAAATGGGAAAATCGGTACGATCCTGTACAAATTGCTCGGGAACACATTCTCCGTTCCCGCCATTCCCGCCATTTCCCCCATTTCCGCCATTACCACCAGGGTAGCCCTTCCCTGCCTGGGAGAAGATTTTCAAAGATCCAGGTGTGAAATTGATCAGGTTTCCAAGTCTGATATCTGCAAGCATTGCCATGCCGCCATTTTGACCCGCTGTACCATCTGTTCCGTTTTGGCCGTCGCGTCCGTTCGTGCCGCAGTTCTGCAACCCGGTATTTCCGACAATGCCGCCAAAGATACTTGCCTCAACAACAGGTGGTGAACCATCGTTGCCAGTTGCTCCGGCTATGCCCTGTGTGCCGTGTTCGGCAGGTTCCCGCCGCGCCGCGCTAAATGCAGGGTGGGGCGTCCCCAAAACTTCTATCGTTAAACCCGCTGATTTTTCGGTAGTTTTAACACCCGCAGGTAGCAGTTCAATTTCGTCGCACTGGAGGATAAAAATATTCCCGCGAACGGTTATTTTTGCACCAGCCTCAACAACAAGCCGATCGACATGAACGAGAACATATAATTCTTCGCGAAAATGCAGGCCCGGCCAAATTTTGTAGGATGAGGTAACATCCAGTGGCTTCTCTGCAGTTAGATGAAGTTCCTTCATCCGCAGCACTTTCAAATGCATGGGCAAGTGTCTTTGTTGCCCGGAAAGGTCACTTTCGTGAAGTATGCCATCTGCAAAGATATATTCTTCGCCCCGGTCATGCATTCCCAGTCGCAGTCTTGTCCTGGCGCGATGTGGCAGTTCTTCGAAATAAAGCTCGCTGCGTGCTTTCCGCGTATTGCTGTTCCTGGGGCCCATAATTTTGCGTGCAAGTTCCATCGTGGGAACTTCGCAATAATGCACGCCTTGCGGCCAATCTTCTTTTTCGTTTGGAAGGCCAATGAATGAGAGGTTCATATCGTTGGCAATAGAGGTGTTCAGACCGGGTATCCCGGTCTGAACAGATTGATTAACTGGGGGCGCTGCTTGCTGCCGTACCAACGTTTTGGATGCCATTTTTCGCACCCTAGTTCACGGGAACGAAGTTGAGCGTCCCTGGCGCGCCGCTTGATGAGCCAGAATCGCCGGATATACCGGGCTGGCCAGTGCGTCCAGGGCTACCGGAGACACCGTTGTCGTGATGTTTACCGCCCTCTCCACCGGCACCACCTGATCCACCTTCACCGCCATTACCGCCGGTACCACCGGCGCCTGGTGCTGCGGATTGCGAAGTGGGTTGATACATGGTGGCGTACTGGCTGGGAAAATAGACGAAGATGTCGTTTCCGTCCGTGCCATTTCCGCCTTTGCCGCCAGCACCGCCATCGCCACCGGCACCGCCGCTGCCGCCATTTCCGCCATTTTCGCCTTCACAGCCGGAATCGCAGCCTTTTCCACCTTTGCCTCCATTCTGGCCTTTGCCGCCCGTGCCACCAGTACCGCCCTGGCCACCTTCACCGGACATGGTTGCCACAACAAAGGGCGAAATATTTGACGGATCCCAAGCGCGAATTGTGATGGTTGCCGGCAAGTTTGCAATGCCATTTGCGCCTGTTCCACCCGTGGCGCCGGTACCGCCGGCACCGCCTGTTCCACCTGTTCCGCCAACGTGCGAACTTGTACAAATGCCCGGTGAAGCCTCGCCACCATTGTCGCCTTGTGCTGCGGCGGAGCTATACGATGATCCAGTAGCACCTGTCGTGCCAACTGTCCCTTTTGCTCCCATAATGCCGACATGATAGGTATTGGTGCCTCCCCTGATGACCACAAGGTTATCTGCACTTAGGGTAAACTGTGTCGTAATGGCAGTGAGTGAACCGCCGTTGAATGTCAATGTGCCTGCGTTTACAACCCATGGTGCTGCTGCGGGGCCTTCTGACATATCGGTCGTGACTTCAAGGTTGTCTGCGGCAGTAACGCGGACGCGAACTGGGAAAAGATGTTTGGAGAAGCTTCTTTCATCATCGGTCAAGCTGTGGGTGCCGTAAATATAGTCCATCAGCTTGAACATCTGGTCTGCGTTGTAATATCGCTTTTCGGCCAAGAAGCTCTTTGATTGCAGGCTTTTTGAAAATTTTGAGCGCTGTTCGTCTGGGATGTCGGGCGCGAAAAGGTCCCTGTATTCTTCAAGTGATGTAACCAGAATGGTTGTATCAACCGTTTCGCCACGTTTCAGCGCAGCGGTATCAAGCCCCATTTTTTCAGCACGTTCCAAGTAACCCATGATTTTTCCCTGACATTTGAATGACTGTCTGTCGATGTGGTGCGTCCCCCAAGACGTTTGCATCGGTACATAAGGTAACTCTGAAAAAGCAATTTATAATATTTATGGTTTCTTATTTTTCACCTTATGATCGTTTTATTTAATATTTTTCATCTTTAACGAGTCAATGATTCAAATTGTATAATTTATGGTTGTGTATGGAATGATGATGAAATCTCAATTACACAGTTTTTTTGTTGTTTCATGGAAAAACAAAGCGGACATTGGCGTTCATTGTCGTGGCAGGATGATGGATGTCAGCTTTGTGAATAATTTTGGGTGTAGGATTTTTGATGCCTATACACGCAAAGCGTGTGTCAAATAGGGTGCGTTCGTGGCAAAAAGTTTTTCGAATCGACCTTTAAGGCGAATTTCTTTGCATACTAAATACGTAATAATGATGCACTGTGTTAGACAGCAGCGTAAAAGTATCAACATCGCTATTTTCTAGTGCGAATGCTGGACGGCGGCTCGTAATTAGGCTGTAATATCCCCAAATACAGTCAGATAACCAAAATGAACTGACTTGCATGTGGGGATAATGGACGCGTTCTTTTTGCGGATTTTTGTATTTGTTGCCGTTATTTTTATGGCAATTCCGGCCCGGGCCCAACAAAGGCCCGATGTCATGGTCGGGGTGTATGAATATAGTGTGGTTCATTTTTATCATGATGGTGTTGAAACCGGCTTTGCCCACGATCTGGTTGAACGCCTGAACCGTATTCAGGGCGATTTTCATTTCGTCACCATCGAAACCTCGTCGCGTCGTCGTTATGAAGACATGGCGACAGGCAAGATGGACATGCTTTTGCTGCAAAATCCCGACTGGAACTGGGCGGGTCGGGGTGTGGATTTTTCAACACCCATTGTTTGGGAGCATGACATTCTGGTGGCCCGGCGTGACCATGTGCCTGGCCCCGGTTATTTCCACGATGTGCTGGAACACAGCATTGCCGGTGTTTTGGGTTATCATTACCGCTTTGCCGGTTTCATGGATGACCCGCGCCAGTTAACCCGGCTTTTGAATATTTCGCTGCTGTATAACGAATCCGAAGTTCTTGAAGCCGTCATACGTGACGATGCCGAGGTTGGCGTGCTGTCGGCTGGTTTCATGTCGCGCAAATTCCGCCAGGTGGCGGATATGGGGGACAGGGTAGCAATGGGGCCGCGTGCCGATAATAGCTATCCGCTGGCAGCGGCCATTTCGCGCCGTGCGCCCATAACAGTTGATCGATTTAATCGCTATCTTGATGATTTGCGCGCCGAAAACCAGATCGCGCCGCTTTGGTCACGCTGGCATCGGGGCGTTTTGCCCTAAACCCGCCCTTTGTGGTCGGTCCTAAAACCTGGCCTTGTAAGGCCTGCGCTTTCCCGTTTCCCGTTAATGCAAGTTTTTGCCCCAACAGGGTTATGCCCGTCGGGGCAGAAAGACCATGTTCTCAGCCATTCATTGGCGGGATGCGGGCAATAACGTTGCGGCGAACACTTTCGGGCCGTTCGCGCCAGGGGACGATGCCATCGCTGCTTTGGGCATAGGCATTGGCAAGTTTCAAAATATCGTCACGATGGGTTTCCGGCGTCAGATTGCCATAAACATAGCCCCATTTCCCCGGTGCACTCAGGGATAGCGAACAGCCGGATTTACAGTTGCTCAGGCATTCGACCGGGACAATTTCGACATGCGTTTCACCATCGGTACTGCCATTGGCAGCCTTGTGTTCGGCAATCAGGGCATCATGCAGGATTTTGCCGTCGCGTTCGTCCGTCTGGTTATTGCCGGGCTCAGCACCTGTATTGCGGCAGGTGATGCAAACATGAAGGCGGGTGGTGGCGGGCATAAATTGTGCTTTCGGTTTGGGGCTTTGGCGCGTTCTGACGCCGGGTTTGGACCAGATACCGGGATATCTGGCAAAATGTCAAAGTTTGTGCCGGTATTTTTGCCAGAAAATGGGAGGCGAAATGTGTGTTTCCCTCATGATCCGGGGTTGCCGGTTTTAACCCGAACCGGCGGCGTTACGCGGTTTTGCGGGTGGTACTGGCAGGCGCAAAAGTACTGCTGACGCGGTGCTGGATGGTACTAGCAAGCTGGCGGTTCACCAGCGGATGCGCGGCCTCGTTGATTAAAAGGGCAATTCCCACGGCGGGCAGGGGTGGGAAGCCATCGCGATGATCCAGGGTTTGCAACCCGTCACTGACTGAAATGGCAGCAAGTGCCGCAACACCCAGCCCATCACGCACCAGATGCAGCAGGGATGCTGCCTGCCGCGTGGTTGCCACAAGCTGGAATGGCCGGCCCGATTTTGAAATGGCATCAATCGCCCAAGCGTGAAACTTGCAATCCTCAGCGGGCAGTACCAAACGCAGCGGGTCGGCCAGGTGCTGGCGATGGATGGGCGATGTCACCCAGACACCATCTTCCTGCAGCAGGAAATATCCTTCCTCGCCCTTTTCGGACCGGCTGATAATGCTGAGGTCAAGTTCGCCCTGGTCAACCATGCGCCGTAAAATAATGGTTGGGTTAACCGAGATGAAAAACTGCACCGCCGGGTGAATTTCGCTGATGGCGCGCAACACCACGGGCAGGATCTTTTCGGCATAATCATCGGGGCAGCCAATGCGAATGGGGCGTGACAGCATTTCGCCGCGGATGCTTTCGCGGGCTTCATCCTGCAACGATAAAATACGCCGGGCATAACCAACAAAGGTGATGCCTTCATTGGTCAGCACCACATTGCGGCCTTCCCGCGTAAACAGCTTTTGATCCAGCGTTTCTTCCAGCCGTTTCATCTGCATGGAAAAGGCCGATGGCGTGCGACCGACACGGTCTGCCGCGCGGTTGAAGCTGCCGCATTCCGCAAAGGAAACAAAACTGCGCAGAAGGTCGGTATCCATGGCGCTTTCCTGTGTTTTCGGGGTGAGGATAACCATAACCCAAAAATGGTCAGAAAAAATCATCAATGAAATTGAAGAATATGGTCAAAACTATTCGATTGTTTGCCACCTGCCCAGCGGCAAATATATCGGCACGGGGCCGGCCCGAAATTGGAACAGAGCGTTTTTCAGGATCGAAATAATGATTTTGCACGATTTTCTGCCTTCGGGTAACGGCTATAAAATCCGTCTGATGCTGCGGTTTTTGGGCCGGGAATTTTCACTGGTCGAACATGACATCACCAAGGGTGAAACCCGCACCGATGATTACCGCAAAAATGTAAACCCGGTGGGCCGCATTCCCGCCCTGGATACGGGCGAGGGGCATGTTCTGGCCGAAAGCAACGCCATTTTGCTGTTTCTGGCCGAAGGCACCAAATGGTTGCCTGCGGATAAATGGGAACGCACGGCGGTGTATCAGTGGCTGTTTTTTGAACAATATGAACACGAACCCAACGTTGCGGTTCTGCGGTCGTGGCTAAGTGTCAAAGGCACGCCGGATTACGGCCATGCCCTTTTGCCAATCAAGCGGGCCGCCGCCCATAATGCCCTTTCCGTGATGGAAGACCGCCTGAAAGACCATGACTGGCTGGTGGGCAGCGATTGCACCATCGCCGATATTGCCCTTTATGCCTATACCCACGTCGCTGATGAAGGCGGCCTGGATATGGCGCTTTATCCTGCCATCGGGCGCTGGTTAAAACGGTTTTCCACCTTGCCAGCCTATGTGCCGATTACCTGGAAACCGGAATAATCCGAAATCTGAAATGCAACAGGCCGGTGTAAAAACCGGCCTGCGATGTTCAGGATTGTTTACTTTTTCATCGCCAGTGGTTGCACCGTGCCCCGGTGTTTTGCCATCATTTCCTGTTCCTGGCGCGCGCCTGCCGCATCGGTCAGGAAGGTGAAAATGCCAAACCGTTCGCCTTCGGTAACCGGCATGGCTTCATGCAGAAGCGAGCACGAGAATATAAGCGCGCCACCCTGCGGCGGGGCATACAGCGCCTGGCCATATTCGGGGAAATTAACCTGCCCGCCCTTATAGGTCAGCGGATTAAGGTTAAGCGATACGGCAAAACGGCGATGGGCGGTAAAGGTTGTTTTATTGTCGCGATGGCGGCCGAAAAACCCTTTATCCCTGCTGTGGTAATTGCCAATGCGCAGGGCTTCCATGCTGGCCGTCTGGAACTGGAAGGCCTTGGCAATTTCGGGCAGAACCCGTTTGACGATGCGGTTTTTAACCTCGTTAAACAGTGTTTCATCAAGCAGCACGACATCATTGCGCACTTTCATGGCCATATCGCTAGCCTGGTTGCTTTCGCTGCTTTTTGAAACGCCATTCGCCCGCTTTTCGCCCTTGCGCCAATAGTCCAGCAACTGGTCGCATAATTCGGGTTCCAGCACATTATCAACCAGCAGCACCGGTGCCTGGCGTTCGATCACTGAAAAGGCAACGCTATCGGCATGGGCCTGGCAATAGGCAACCGCCATTTGAAACCCGTCAATCGGGGCTGCGGCCGATGAAAAAACACCCCCCAGCCGCCCGTCCGGGCGAATAACGATAAATCCCTGGTCGCGAATATCAAAAACCGGCATCAGGCGGTTTTCCGGGTCAAACATCACCGTAACGCAATCGGGAAGCTGGCTTTTCAGTTTTTCATCAAGGCTGCCTTTGTGGCCCGGCACCACCAGAAAAAGCCGCATCCGTGCTTTTTGCATCTGTTCGGCAAAACGTGCCGCCATTTTCAAATCATCGGCGCCAGGCAGTTTTTTGCCGGTCCATAAAATAAGGCTGTCGCCCGCAATGCGCTGATCGGTCAGGTCAATGGCCCGGTCATCAAGGCCGGGCAGGGCAATGCGCGGAACAACGTCCCCCTTTTTGCAGGCAGGTACAGGTTTGGGGCTGTTTGCGGCAGGGGTGTTTTTTGTCATGTTCTGGAAATCCGGCAATGCAGGCGGGCGGGTATGTCATGCCGGATCATGCAATCTGCCACCGGCCGGGTGATCATAGTCACGCCAGCCGGTCATTGGCAAGACGGGGCTTTGCGCGGGCCAAAACATAATCCCCGGCAAAGCCCGTAAAATGGTTTATCGCCCGATCAAACAGGATCAGGCAAAAAAGCGTGCCAGGATTTCATCATAAATCAGAACAAGATTGTCGATATCCTCGACCATCGCATGTTCATCAACCTTGTGCATGCTTTGCCCGATCAGGCCAAATTCCGCAACTTCGCAATATTTGTGAATGAAACGGGCATCGGATGTGCCCCCCGTGGTGGACATTTCCGGGCGGTGGCCGGTGATTTTTTCCGACGCATCGGCAATCAGCCCGGCCAGTTTCCCCGGCGCGGACAAAAATGCCTCGCCCGAGATTTTAACCTTCAGGTCGTGTGCCCCGGCATGTTCTGCACAGGTATCACGGATCCATTTTTCCAGCTCATACCCCTGATGCAGGTCATTAAAGCGGATGTTGAATGCCGCGCTGATTTTGGCTGGTACCACATTGGTTGCCGGGTTGTTGGCATCGATGGTCGTGACTTCAAGATTGCTGGGCTGGAAATGCTCGGTCCCGGTATCCAGCTCGCGCGAGGTTAGGGCATCAAGCACGCGAATAAGCCGGGGAACAGGGTTGTCTGCCAGATGCGGATAGGCAACATGGCCCTGTGCGCCATAAACCGTAACCCAGCCGGTAATGGATCCGCGCCGTCCCACCTTCATCATCTGGCCCAGATATTTCGGGTTGGTCGGTTCACCTACCAGGCAGGCGTCAAATTTTTCGCCATGTGCATCGCACCATTCCAGAAGCTTGATGGTGCCATTCACGGCATCGGCTTCTTCGTCCCCGGTGATCAGCAGGCTGATGCTTTCATCAAAATCGGGGTTGGCGGCCAGAAAACGGTCCAGTGCGCCGACAAAACAGGCAATGCCGGTTTTCATATCAACCGCACCCCGGCCAAACAGGCGGCCATCCATCACATCGCCGCCAAAGGGGGCCACCGTCCATGCCTTTTCATCGCCAGCGGGCACCACGTCGGTATGGCCGGCAAAACAGAAATTCCGGCCTTTGGTGCCGCGGCGGGCATAAAGGTTGTCGATGCTGTCCCAGCCATCTTCTTCGAAAATTTTGCGCTTAACGTCAAATCCGCGTTCTTCCAGGGCTGCCTGCAAAACATCAAGCGCGCCGGCATCGGCTGGCGTAACGGAAGGACAGCGGATCAGCGACTGGGCAAGGGTCAGGGCAGCGGAAGACATGGGGCAATCTCTTTTGCGGGCAGTTGGGCGAATAAACCGGGCCAATTAAGGATACGGACATGGAAAGGGACGAAAATGCATCCTGCACTTTCGTCCCTTATAATCAATCAAATCACGGGCTGACAGCTATCAATCGCGCAGCAATTCGTTGATCGAGGTTTTTGAACGGGTCTTTTCATCAACACGCTTGATGATGACCGCGCAATACAGGCTCGGGCCGGGTTTGCCATTGGGCAGCGGTTTGCCCGGAATTGAACCCGGAACCACAACCGAATAGGCCGGAACGCGGCCAACAAATACTTCGCCAGTTTCACGGTCGATGATCTTGGTTGATGCACCAATGAAAACGCCCATCGAAATGACGGCACCTTCTTCAACGATCACGCCTTCAACAATTTCCGAACGTGCGCCGATAAAGGCGTTGTCTTCAATAATCACCGGGCCAGCCTGCAGCGGTTCAAGAACGCCACCAATACCGGCACCACCGGAAAGGTGAACGTTTTTGCCGATCTGGGCACAGGAACCAACGGTGGCCCAGGTATCAACCATCACGCCGCTATCAACATAGGCACCAAGATTGACAAAGCTTGGCATCAGAACGGTGCCTGGCGCGATATAGGCCGAACGGCGCACAATGCTGCCCGGAACGGCACGGAAACCGGCCTTTTTGAATTCTTCCTCACCCCAACCGGCAAACTTGGACGGAACCTTGTCCCACCAGTTGGTGTTTTCGCCCGGACCACCAGGAATGGTGGACATGTCATTGAGGCGGAAAGAAAGCAGAACTGCTTTTTTTGCCCACTGGTTGACGGTCCAGCCGCCTTCCTTTTTCTCAGCCACGCGCAAGTCGCCGCTATCAAGGGCATTCAGGGTCTGCTCGACAGCTTTGCGGGTTTCCCCCTGGGTGGCCGAGGTAATCTGGTCGCGGTTTTCCCAGGCGACATTGATCACGCCTTCAAGTTCAATCTTGTCCATCTTTGGTCGTCCTTGCGGTGTGGCTGGTTTTTTTCTTCGCGGCGGAGAATGGGCAATGCCCGGCGTCAAGTCAACTCTGCCAGTCTGCGTATTTTGACTGAGCTGCAATTTCGGCGTTTTTTCTGCGTTTGCGTGGTGAACCGGCAAAGGGGTGTTTGCCGGTTTCACGCGATAACGACTTTATCCTATCGGGCGGCACGCTGTGCCAGCATTTCAAGGAAGGCTGGCAGATTATCGGTTTCATGGTCGATGCGCGGGTCATCGCGGCCTTCGTGCGCCCAGTCGGAATCGCTATGCACCCAAACCGTTGTCATGCCCATATCCTTGGCCGGTAGCAGGTTTTTGGCCATATCCTCGAAATAGATCGCGCGTTTCGGATCGATACCATCGCGCGTCAGCAGCTTGTCATAGGGCTGCTGTTCGGGCTTGGGGACATATTCGGCATCAACAATGTCAAAGATCGTTTCAAAATGATCGGCAATTCCCAGGCGCTCCATCACCCGGCTGGCATGGCCGCGCGAAGCATTGGTGAAAATCACCTTGCGGCAGGGCAGGCTTTTAAGGGCATTTGACAATACCGGCGAGGGGGCAATAACGGAAAGGTCAATATCATGAACTTTATGCAGGTAATCCGCCGGGTCGACCTTGTGTTCAAGCATCAGGCCGCGCAGCGTTGTGCCATAGCGCCGGAAATATTCCTTCTGGATCAAAAATGCCTGTTCCGGCGGCATGCCCAGATAATCGCTGACATATTTCTTGATCAGCACCGATACCTGCGAAAACAGATCACAGCTTGAAGGATAAAGCGTATTGTCGAGATCAAAGATCAGGATGCTTTCTTCGGTAACCACCGGCAGGGTGGCGGGATCTGTCGGCAGGACGGCTTTATTCATGGGATGGTTTCCATTATTCGGGGGCGCGGTTGCAAACCGGCAAAATGGCCGGACTTGCAAAATGGGGACTTATTCATATCGTGCCTTGGCGCGATGATGAAGACTCAATCACGATTCTATCGGGTCAGGGCTGCGCAATGTCCGGTTGCACGCGAAATTCAGGCTGGCATAATCATATAAACCAATGGCTGATGGCCGCTTATGCAGATAAAATTCGACAAAACACGCTAAAGGCGGTTTTAATTGTCAGAATGACAGACTGGGATTAAACGGTTGCAGAAATGCAGTGACCGCCAGAACGGGGGCTTCCGGGGAAATGTTCTGTTTTCACGGATTGATCAAAATGACAGTGCCGTTTAGGCGTGCGAGGGGCAATTGAATAACAGCCTTAAGAAACATGCGTCATCCTTGCGCAATGAACGTAATCGTTTTGCGGCGCTGGCGTTTGTGTGGGGCGACCTGTTGCTGGAACTTGATGAAGAGTTCCGGATTGTGTTTGCCTCGGGTGCGTCGGAAGGAATTCTGGGGTTAAGCACCCAGCAGATCGAAGGCATTCGTTTTGTTGACCTGCTTGCCAACCATTTTCGCCCGCTTGTTAGCGAAATGCTGCATGTTGCCCGGCGCCGCGGGCGGATGGACAATGTCCTGGTGCGTTTTGTCCGCCCGGACGAAAGAATCAGCCCGCCGGTATCCCTGACTGGTTATTTCCTGCCTGATCTGGGCGGGCATTTCTTTGTTGCCTTGCGGGTGACGGTCAATTCGCTGCCCCATGATGTGCTGCAATCCATCCGCCGTGATGGCCCTACCGGCCTTCTCGATGAAGAAAGCCTGTCACGCGTGGTGACCGAACGCCTGATGGCGCAGCGTGAAACCGGCCAGAACCAGAAATTTTCGCTATTTACCCTGAATGCGTTTGAACCCCTGTGCGAACGCATGGAAACCGTTGCCCGCGACGAAATGCTTTCGACCATCGGGTCGTTTTTCCGGGCGCATTCCATTGCTGGCGATACGGCAGGGCGCATCAATCGCAACCAGTTTGGCATGTTGCATAACCCCGAAGTGCGCATTGGCGACCTGGAAGAACGTATTGCCCAGTGCGCACGCGATGCGGACCCCGAGGGCAAAGGCGTTATCGTGCGGACATCGGAAACCGATTTTACCGCGCATGCCATGCCACCGGGTGATCTGGCGCGCGGCGTTTTATATTCCATCCGCCGTTTTTGCGACAAACAGGAACATAACTTTACCTTTTCGCGCCTGACCGGGCATATGCCCAATCTGGTCAATGATACCTTTGGGGCCATGCGCGATTTTGGCCAGCGTGTCGACCGGCTGGAATTTGATGCTGTGTATCAGCCGATTGTGCGTTTGCCATCGGCCGAAATTCACCATTTCGAGGTGCTGGTTCGTTTTTATCGCGAAGATGGCGAACTGATTCCCACCGACAAGCTGATCATGTTTGCCGAACAGGTCAATATGATCCATCGGCTGGATCTGGCGATGTTGCGCCGGACCCTGAAATGGATCCGCCAGCAGCTGGACGAAGGCATTGATGCCCGTGTGGCGGTCAATGTGTCGGGGATCAGCCTGTCCAACCCGGATTTCTGCCGGTCGGTTATTGCGCTGTTTGAACGCAGCAAAGAATCCCTGTCGCAATTGATGATCGAGATTACCGAAACCGCGGAAATTACCGATCTGGAACATGCGGCCAACTGGCTGTCGCGTTTCCGCCAGTATGGCGTTGAAATCTGCCTAGATGATTTCGGCACGGGGGCGGCGAATTTCAGCTATCTCAGCGCGCTGGAGGTCGATTACGTCAAGATCGACGGCCCTTCGATCCATCAATCCCTGAAAACGCAAAAAGGCCGGGCGTTCCTGCGGTCGCTGGTGGGGCTATGCCATCAGTTGGGTGTCGAGGTGGTGGCCGAAATGATCGAAACCGATGACATGCGCGATCTGGTGACCAAGGCCGGGTTTGATTTTGCGCAGGGCTATCTTTTTGGCAAACCGGAAAAGGATATTACCAGCTACTGGCGCAAATTGCGGTCGCGCCGTGGGCGCAAGCGGTAAAACATTTCGGAACTTGAAATAGGAAAATGGCGGTTTTTCGCCGTTTTTTGCATTTGATGGCAGCCCTTTTTTACGGGCTGCCATTTTTTTTGAAAAAAATGCGCCAGTTTTCCCTGTCCCGCGCGTGGATACCTGTACCGGCCGGCATTCCGGTCGGCTGGCAGGTATGTCAGATCCACCAATTCCATATAGGAGACAGGGTCATGCCCAGTATCAATACCAACATGTCGGCCACGCTGGCAGTATCGAACCTGAACAAGACGAACGACGAAATGTCGTCTGTCCTGACCGCAATGTCGAGCGGCAAAAATATCAACTCTGCTGCCGATGATGCATCCGGTCTTGCTGTTTATACGGCCATGTCGGTTGACTATGCCGCCTGGGAACAGGCCGGTGATAACGCCGATATCGCCAATGCCATTCTTGAAACCGCAGATGGCGGCCTTTCGGCTGTGTCCGATATTCTGCAGCGTATGTATGAACTGGCTTCGGAAGCGGCATCAGGTTCCGTGACCGATACCGAACGCGGATATCTGGATTCCGAATATCAGGACCTGATCACGCAGATTTCCTCGACCGTGGCATCGACCACCTATTTCGATACCCAGTTGCTTGATGGCAACTATGACGAAGGTTTTCTGGTTTCGGCTGATTCATCGGATGCGAACGCAACCATCCAGGTTACCCTTGCAACCGATTTCAGCGCCCTGACCCTGGTTGGTACGGACCTGACCGATTCCACCAATGCCACAGCCGCGCTGACCGCGCTTGATGCCGATATCAAAACGGTTTCCACAAGCCGTGCCGAAATTGGTGCGCTGGAATCCCGGTTTGATTTTGCCAGCGACGTGATCGACACCGCGTCAACCAACCTTGAAGCGGCAATGGGCGTTTACATGGATGCCGATGTCGCCGAACTGAGCGCACAGCAGACCGAACTGGGTGTGAAACTTGATTCCGCCATTCAGGCCCTGTCGGTTTCCAATTCCAATCTCGAAAAGCTTAGCCGCCTGATGCAATAGGCCGCGTTCTGACAGGATCGCGCCTTATGGCGCGGTCCTGAAGGCGCTGTTTGTTTTCACACGCGTTGTCGGGGAAACAGGTTATGTCGACCGTCAATTCTGCCACATCATCAAGCTATATCTCATCGTCTTACACTTCGGGCCTGACGGATATCGATACCGCCGCCCTAGTGCAGGATGCCTATGATGCGAAAATGGAGCAGGCAGACGTTATTGATGCGAAAATTGACGATATCGACCTGCAAATTGCCGCCTATGAGGAATTGCAGGACCTGCTTGGCACCCTGGAAGATGCCGCCGAAGCCCTGACGGCAGATGCCGAACTGGCCAGCACCCGTGATGACGTATGGGTGGGAAAAACGGCATATCTGCAATCGTCTGATTCATCGGTCAGTGCCAGCGATGTTGTTGGCGTGCTGGTGGATGATACGGCCACAACGGGCACCTATGAGCTAGAAGTCACCCAAATTGCCACGGCCCATAAAATAGCGGGCGATATCGCCACCAGTGCCACTGATGCGGCAGGTGTTTCGGGCGATCTCAGCCTTGCATTGGGCGATGGCGACAGTGTCAGCATCACGGTTGATGCCGATATGTCGCTAAACGATATTGCCGATGAAATTAACAAGCAGAAATCCGTCAGCGGTGTTTCGGCATCGGTGCTGCAAATTTCCGATAACCAGTTCATGCTGGTCTTATCGGCGGCGGATACCGGCGAAGAAATCAATTTTTCCAGCAATGGCGCGGATACATCGCTTGCCCAGTCTCTGGGGCTGATTGATGATACCGGCGCCTATGGCAATGAACTGATTGCCGCCCAGCCTGCCATTTTTTCCGTCGATGGTGTCGAAGTAACGCGTAACAGCAATACCGTCGATGACGTGATCAGCGGTGTAACTTTGTATCTGTATGATGCCGAGGAAAACACCAAAATCACCCTTGAAGTCGATAATGATGCCAGTTCGGCCTATGACGCGATCCAGGCCTTTGTCGATGCCTATAACGATTTTCGCAGTTTCGTTCTGACCAACCAGTCCTACACCGTTGGCACTGGTGCCGATGATGATGCGGTTCTGTTTGGTGACAGCCTGTTATCGTCCGTCTCGCGCGATATGTATGACGCGCTGGGTTTTCGCAGTGACAGCAGCCTGTATCAGTCGCTGTCTTCTATTGGCATTTCCTATGACGACAGCAACTATCTGGTTATCGACAGCGAAACGCTTGAAAATGCACTGGTATCGGACTTTGACAGTGTTTCATCCCTATTTTCGCTTCAGACCGACACCAGTTCGGATGACCTGCTGGTTTATGATGCTGATGGGTCCTATAGCGGCAGTTTTACCGTTAATATCACGGTTAATGATGATGGCAGCCTGGCCTCGGCCGATATCGATGGCGATGACAGCCTGTTTACCGTTAGCGGCAATAAAATCATCGGTGCCGAAGGCACGATTTACGAAGGCGTGACCCTTTATTACGGCGGCAGCGAAAACCAGTCCGTCGATGTCACGATCACGCCCGGTCTGGCCTATGGCCTTAAAAACAGCATCGATACCTATACCAACACCAGCGACGGTTTCTTAAGCGACCGTATCGAACGGCTGGAAAAACAGACCGACGATCTGGAAGACGAAGTCACCAAGATCACGCAGGACGCCGACGATTATGCCGCCAAGCTGATCGACCGTTATGCCGATCTGGAAACCAAAATGTACCAGCTTGAATTGCTGCGTGATCAGCTTGAAGCCCTATGGGGAAATAATGATGACTAAGATGAAGCTTAAAAACCGGTCCCGCACCCGCGAGGCACAGGCCCCCCGCCCGGCGCTTAATCAGTTTGTCGGTGCCAGCAGCCTTTATAACAATGCCCTGCGTACCACATCCCCCATGACCATGATGGTGCTGGCGATCACGCGTGTCCGTCAGCATTTGCGCCTGGCCCTTAAATTCCATACCGATGGCCAGTTTGACGAGGAGACTCGGGAACGGGCCATTGTGCTGGGCAAGCTGCGCGGGCTGCGCGCGGTGGTCGCCCCGGTGGATGCCCCGGAACTTTCGCGCGATCTGATGGCGTTTTATACGCGCATGTTGCGTGTCCTGACGCGCAGCAACCGCGATATCCCCCATGAAACACGATATTCTTATGTAGACCGGCATCTTGAGGCTATGGCCCGGCAGTGGAATCAGGTAGCTTTGGGCAACACGGAAACGTCCAATCCATCGCAATTACCGGAAAAATCCCGGTTCAATCAGGTTTTGTGAGGCATCGTTGGACGCAGGCCTTAGCCAGAATATGACAACAGCAAACCATGCCCGCGAGGCGGTACCGCGATCACAGGCGTTATCGACCTTAAGCGACGAGGCATTGGTCGCGCGCGTTGTGGCCGGTGACAAGGCCTCGTACCGTGTGCTGGTTGAACGTTATTATCGCGGCATCCAGGGCATTGCCCGGCGCATGGGCCTTGCCACGGGTGACTGCGAGGATGTCGCGCAGGATGTTTTCGTTCGCGTCTGGCTGCACCGGGAGCAATGGCGCCCCGATGGGGCCAAATTTAAAACCTGGCTGTATCGTGTGGCGGTTAACCGGGTGATTGATTTTAAACGCCGGGTGCGCCCGGTGGAGAATGTGGAAATTGAAGAAACCCCCGATGACGCCCTGTCACCGGTGGAAAAACTGGCCCAGCACCAGGACTTTGTCAGACTTCGGGCTGCGGTGAAAAAGCTGTCTGACCAACAACAAATTGCCATCAATCTGTTCTATGACCGTGAATTATCAAATGCAGAAGCAGCCGAAATCATGGGAATATCAGTCAATGCGATGGAATCTTTACTAAAAAGGGCCAGGAAACGCCTGAGGGAAGAATTGAAGAATATTCTTTAGGCGGTATTCTTATTGAGGATGTTCGAACAGGTAAGTTCGTCCTATGGAAAAAGCGGTGACCAGTGAATATCAGCGAATTTGAAAGCTTGCTGGATCAATATGGTTGGGACATGTCGTCCTGGCCGGAACCGCTTCGCCAGGAAGGCAACAGGTTCGTTGCGCAGAATGACGAAGCAGCCGAACTGATCCGGCATTTACACAGTCTGGAAGATGATTTTGCCGCCGACCCGCTACCGATGGGCCGGCACAAGGCGATTGACGATATTTTTGGCGCCATTGAAGCCGCCGAAAATACCGCCCGGTCCGGCACTGATGAAAACGACGACCCTGATGACCACGGCGCACGGGGAAGGCACCCCCATGCGCACAGCGCGGATGAAGACCCCGCACAGGACCATCTGGCACAGTTGTTTGAACGTGCCGGGGCTGAAAATATGCGCCGTCATATCCCGGCCGGGTCCCCGCGCCAGGATACACGTCGTCCCCATGCCGCGCAGGCCCCGGCTTATCATCATGCGGCATCGGACAGTCCGGCACCCGAACGTCCCCCGTTTCCTCAAACGGGTGAGACACGGCGTACCTTTATGATACCCGCAGTCGCCATGCTGCTTTGTGTGATTTTTGGCTTTGTCTTTGGCGTGGCATTTACCGCCCAGCAGGGCATTTCCAGCTCGGCCGAGGCCGATGAACTGCCTGTTGCAAGGATCGTGGATCGGCATCTTTACGACCTTGCAATGCCTGAAAATGAAACAACCGGGTCTCAAACCGGGCCGAATGCCGCCGAGGAAAAACCGAATGATCAATGATCGTCGCAAACCCACATCCACCGGCCTGATTTTGATGGCGTCGCTGGCCCTGAACCTGTTTGTCATGGGAGCGCTTGCGGGCAATTATTTTGCCGGTAATGGCTCTATCCTGCCATTTGAACGTCAGCCCCCCAGTTTTGATGATCGCAGGCCCGGCCCGCCGCCGGTGCGGATTTTGTTTAATCTGCGCGAAAACCTTTCGCCCGAAGGCCAGGCCGTTTTTGACGAGGAAATGGGGCCGATCATGGATGTGATTGGTAAAAACCGCGATACCGGCATGTTCCAGCGCATGGCAAAGGTGCTGCTAAAGGAACATCCGGCTGACAGTGAAATTACCGATGCCTTCCGCACGGTTTCGGAAACCATCAATGACGAGGTCGATCTGGTTCTGGATCATATGGCGCGTATGGCGGTGCGCCTGTCACCTGATGACCGCTACCAGCTTGCCATCAATACGCCGCCGCTTTCCCGTCCGGGGCATCCCGGGCCGTAAGGGTAACGGGGTTAACTGACTGTATGTATTTGATAAAAAGGGTGCCCCGGCGCCCTTTTTTCGTTTTCTGGCAAAATAATTGAAATTTGTGCGCCAGTTTTTTCCTGCCCGTCCGTGAAATCAACAAAACGATCCCTGATCATGTTATTTCCCGGAGGCGGTGATGAGTTTCCTGAGCGGTTTGACCACCAGCACCCTGAGTGCCGCAACATCGAGTGCGACGACATCTTCGTCCACATCGAGCACCAGCAGCAGTTCGGCTTCCAGCGCGGCCTCGTCGACCTACGATACCTATATGACGCTGCTGCTGACCCAGTTGCAGAACCAGAACCCCACCGATCCCGAAGATACCTCGGAAATCACCACGCAGCTTGCCACCTTCGAGCAGCTTAACCTGGCTGAGCAAAATAACAGCCTGCTGACCGATCTCAGCAGTTCGCTGCAATCGTTGCAGGGGGTTGTCGAAAACTCGGCAGCGCAGTCCTATCTTGGCACCGATATCGTTGCCCTTGGCGATAGCGCCCCGCTCGAAGATGGCGAAGCCGAGTGGTATTTCGTCCTCGATGACGATGCTGCCAGCGTCAATCTCAAGGTCACCGATGATGACGGCAATGTGGTTTATCAAACCACCACGACCGGCAATGAAGGCTCCAACAATTTTGTCTGGGATGGCACCCAAAGCGAGGGAACGGTAGCGACGTCGGGTGTTTATACCCTGTCGGTCACGGCAACGGACAGCAGTGGCAATGCCATTGATTCCCAAACCCTGATGACCGGCGTTGTATCCGCCCTTGATCTGACCGGCGATGACGCCGTGCTTTACGTCAATGGCGTTGATGTCGATCTGGACGATGTCCAGGGTGCGCAAACCGTTTCCTGATGTGAAGGATTGATATCATGAGCCTGAGCAGCGCATTGAATTCTGCCGTATTGGGGTTAAATGCCCAGTCCACCTCGCTGGGTGTTATTTCCGGCAACATCAGCAATAGCGGCACGATCGGTTACAAGGATAGCAGCGCATCCTTTTCCTCGCTGGTGACCAATCCCGGTTCATCGACCCAGGGTTACGCCAATGGTGTAACCACCAACACGCTTACCAATATCAGCTCGCAAGGTTTGCTGCAGTCGGATTCCGATGTGACCAGCCTGGCGATTTCCGGTGATGGCTTTTTCGTCGTCACCGATGCCAGCGGCGATGTGTATTACACCCGCGCTGGTGATTTTGATACCGATGACGAAGGCAACCTTGTCAACAGTGCCGGTTATTACCTGATGGGCTATGCCGTCGATGAAAGCGGCAATCCGGCATCGGGCACCGTGCCCAGTTCCACATCGGCCCTTAGCACGATCAACCTGAATGAACTTACCGGCACGGCAGATGCCACATCGAACATCTCAACCGTGATGAACCTGCCCGCCGATGCCGAAGTCGGTGACAGTTTTTCGGTCGATGTCGAGGTGTTTGATTCCCTCGGTACCAGCAATACCGTGACCTACACCTATGAAAAAACTGGCACCAATGAATGGCAGCTTACCTATGGTGACCCGGTTCTTACATCGGATGGCACCACGGTAACCGGCACATCATCGGGCGGGCCGCTGACCATTACCTTTGATGGTAACGGCAATCTTTCCGCCGTGACCGATGGCACCGGCACAGATGTAACGGGCACCTCAACGCTAAGCATTACTGGTTGGACGTCGGGTGCGAATGACAGCACGATCACCAATGATTTCGGCACGGCAGGCAGCACGGACGGATTGCAGCAGTCGGCCTCGAAAGACGGTGATGGCGATATGACGCTTTATTCCGTCACCAGTGATGGCAGCAATTACAGCGAGGTTGAATCGGTTTCCGTATCTGCCGATGGGCTGGTGTCCGTCACATTTGAAAACGGTTCCACCATGCCGATCTATCAGGTGGTTCTGGCCGATTTCACCAACCCCGATGGTTTAACTGCCTATTCCGACACGGTTTTTAAACAAAGCAACGTGTCGGGCGATTATGTGCTGAACACTCCCGGCAATGGCGGTACGGGCGATATTTCCAGCTATTCACTGGAAAGTTCCACCGTCGATACCACCACCGAATTTTCCAAAATGATCATCGCCCAGCAGGCCTATTCGGCTGCGGCCCAGGTGGTTTCAACCACCTCGGATATGTATGACACGCTGATTTCCGCGGTGAACTAGGCAACCAAAGGCCCCTGACATGACCCAAAATTCTGAAAATTCACAGGCCAGAGTTATAGCCGCTGCCGCCACGACGCAGGGCGCATCACAAATGCAGGCCGAAGGTGCAGGGGATGACCTGCGTGATATCCTTTCGCGGTTGGATACGCTGCTGGATGTTGAATGGCGCATTCTTGAACAGGCGCAATATGACCTGCTGCCCGATATCACCAGTGAAAAGGTCGTTTTGCAAAAACGTTTGCAAATCGCCATGCGGGCCGAATTTGCGCAAATGCCGGCCAAGGGGCCGCTGGCCTGCTTTAACGACAGCTATTTCATGGTTTCCGAACTGAAAAAGAAGCTTGATCGCAACAATAACCGGCTGGTTGCCCGGCGGGATGCCTGTCTGAAACGCATCCGTGCCGCCTGGCAGGCCGTGCGCCCCGATAGCGCAACCATCTATGGCCGTGATGGCGGCCTTGCCGGTGATTTTTCGCACATTCTTCTGAACATGAAACTGTGATTACCGGCTTTCCCGTTATTCCCGCTTTTCTTTTCGCGTATTGAAGGCTGCAACCATGTCCATCCGTGCCGCACAGTCAGCAGCGCTAAGCTCGCTTCAGGCCAGCCAGTCCGGCATTGCGGTGGCGTCGAACAATATCGCCAATGCCTCGGTCGAAGGGTACACCGCCAAAAGCCAAAGTCTTGCAACCAATACGCTGGCGGGGGCGACAACGGGCGTTACAGTTACGGCAACCGGTTCAACGGTTGATAGCTATCTGTTGAAATCGATCAGCCAGTCCGCCACCGAAAGCGGCTATGCCGATGTTTTCACAAACCCGCTAACCACGGTCAGTTCCGCCTTTGGCACGGTGGGCGAGGATAACTCGCTTTCGACCATGATCACGGATCTGGAAACATCGTTGGCAACACTGGCAACCAATGCCGGCAGCACATCGCAAAAATCGCTTGTTCTGGGTGATGCCAGCGAGATCGCCGATAACCTGAATTCCCTGTCGCAAACCGTGCAGGATGAACGCGGGAATGCCGATCAGAAAATCGATGAAACGGTCGAACAGGTAAATAACCTGCTTTATCAAATTCAGTCCTACAATGAACAGTTAACCGGCCTTGCCAGCAATACGGTCGCGGCAAGCGAACTGACCGATGCCCGCAACCAGGCGATCAATGACCTTTCAGCCTTGGTCAATGTCACCTATTTCACTGATTCGACCAATCAGACCCAGGTCTATCTGGGCGGCACCCAGCTGGTGGGAAGCCAGGTGAACGAACTTTCCTATACACCATCCGGTGCGGTTGGGGCCGATACCACATTTGGCGATATCACGGTAAATGGCAAAGCGGTTACCGGTTCCATTACGGGCGGCACGCTGGGCGGATTGATCGAACTGCGTGATGAAACCCTGCCCGATATCCAGGACCAGCTTGATAACCTTGCCGTAACCCTGATGGACAGCGTCAATGCGATTACCAATCAGGGTACGGCCTATCCCGGTGTCAGCGATCTGACATCAAGCCACGATGTTGCCGCGACAGATGCCCTTTCGGGCAGTGGCACCGTGCGCCTGATCGCAACGGATGACAGCGGCAATGCCGTTGAAATTGTCGATATTGATTTATCAACGGTTTCAACCGTGCAGGACCTGGCCGATGCCATCAATGCCAGCGGTAATTTGACCGCGACCTTTAACAGCGATGGCACGCTAAGCATTGGGACCAACAGTGACGATGTTAATCTCGCCATTGCCAATATGGATGCCGCGATTGGCGCTGATGACCAGGGTTTTTCCGATTATTTCGGCCTGAACGATATGTTCACCGGCACCAGTGCGGCCGATATTTCGCTTAATTCTGCCTGGGCGGATAACCCGTCCCTGCTGCCATCGGGCAGTGCATCGTCCGATGCGACACTGGCGGTGGGCGATAACGTTATTGCCGTTGGTACGGCTGATATCGCCACCAGCCTTTCCGATCTGTTTGACGATAACCTGTCATTTGACGCGGCCGGGGGCATGGGGGCGACATCGTCCAGTCTGTCGAATTATGCTGCCGAAATCCTCTCGGATGTGGCGCGCCAGGCATCCGATGCCCAAACAAATTCCGATGTTGCCAGCACCGCCTATGACGACCTGGTGGAAAGCTTTTCCAACCAGTATGGCGTCAATCTCGATGAAGAGGCCCTCACACTCAGCAATCTTGAAAGTGCCTATAGCGCCGCCGCTTCCGTTATCGATATCACCAAATCGATGATGGATACCCTGTTGGAAATGGTTCAGTAACGGTTTGATAACATGAGAGTTTCCACATCCGCCATGCAGCAATCCCTGATCACTCAGATGCGCAATGTCCAGACCCAGCTTAATACCGCGTCCGGGCAAAGCACGACGGGCATCAAATCCACCAACTATGCCGGTGTTGCCGATCAGGCCTATGTGCTGACCAGCCTTTCTGCCGAAATTTCGCAGGCATCAAGCTATGCTGATCTGGCTGAAAACATTCAGGGCCGGGTGGATGTTTATTATGACAGCCTTAACAGCATGACCGAAGTTCTGACCGAAATGCTGACCGATATTTCCGCAGCCCAAAGCAGCGGCACGGGCAGCGTGATTGGCCTTAATGAATCGGCACGTTCCGTCCTTGATACGATGGCGACCCTGTTAAATACGCAATATGAAGGCCGCTATCTTTATGCCGGGTCGGCAACCGATACCCTGCCGGTCAAGGTTGACAGCACCAGTTATGGGGCCATAACCTCGCCATCCAGCGCGGATTATTCCTATTATTCCGGTAATAGCGACGTTGCATCGGCCCATGTTGCCGATGGCATGAATGTGGAATATGGCATCACGGCCGATATGGATGCCTTTGAAAATGCATTACGTGCGCTCAACATCGTTGCCAATGTCAGCACTGATCCCATTGATACCGATGTCCTGGCCGAAGCAACCGACCTGATCAACAGCGCCCTTGATGGCATTGGCGAACAGCAAACCCGGATGTCATCGGTGCATACCGAACTGGAATCTATCATCGACATGCATACCGATTTCCAACTAACCGCCGAAGGCATGGTTTCGGACCTGTCCGAAGTCGATATCGCCGAGGCCATGGTCCGCCTTGATACCCTTTCAGTCCAGCTGGAGGCTTCGTATTCTGCCGTCGCCAAGGTCGCCGATCTCAGCCTGTTTGATTATCTGCATTAATAACGCAGGCTTAGGGGCTGTTGCTGCGTTACCTAGTTGGTCCAGGATGTGGGTTTGAAATCGGCGGCTTCGGCGACGCCGTATTTCTCCAGAATGCTATGATAAACCCCGTTGGCGCGAATGGTATTGATCCCGCGATTAAGGGTTTCCAGCAGGGAATAGGCATCATCAACCTTGCGCGAAATGCAGCTGTAATAGGGTGCCTGGCTCAGCTCGTGATATTCCAGGGCGAAGGGCATGTTGCGGTCTTTTTGCGCAACAAGAACCGGTTCGCGGAAGGAATAGATCATGTCGATGCGGTTGTTATAAAGCATTCCCAGCAGGATCTGTTCGCTGGTGGCCGTGGTCACGCTTAACCCGGCTTCTTCGGCTGCTTTTTGCAGGGTATAGCCACCAACAACGCCAACGCGGAAATTGCGCGCCCCGGCCAGTTCGGTGATATGTTGCGGCACATGGCCCGCAATTGAAAACAGGCCAATGCGCACCCGGCCCAGTTCGGCGGAATACAGCATGTCGCGTTCACGTTCCACCGTGTAGGAACATGAACAAAGCCCGTCTACCCGGCCTTCTTCGGCCAGCAGATAGGCGCGTTTCCACGGGTAAAATGGCGTGTGAACGGCAATATTGCCCACAGCAAAGGCCGCCCGCAAAATTTCCACGTCATAGCCGGGCATGGCGCCATCGCTGTCAATTTTTGACGGTGGAAAGGGATTGCAGGCCATTGTGACCGAACGGCGGGGTTTGTCATCGGCGCGGGCGGAAATGCCGGCAGCACAAAACAGGATCGTTGCCAAAAGGCCGATCCCCAATTTCCAGGCCCGAAACCATGTCATCCCAGTTCCCCCAAGCAGTCGGTTTTTCGCTTTTACGTTTTTAAGTCCCTGTTGCCGGTTTCTTTGTGAACCGTTTTTTATTTTGGCCCGTTTCGCACCATAAAAAAAGGGCCGGCCCGATTTGGGACCGACCCTTTCGGTGCTAAACAAAGCAGGTGTTATTCGGCAGCTTTGACTTCGGCGCTGTTACGAATAGCAATTTCTTTGACTGCATCATCCACATGTTCTTCGAACTTGGCAAAGTTCTTTTCAAAACGTGCGGTAAGATTTGCGGCTGCCTTGTCGTAGGCGGCCTTGTTCGACCAGCTTTCACGCGGGTTCAGAACGCTTGCCGGGACGTCGCCGCATTCGGTCGGATAGGACAGACCAAAGAACGGATCGGTCGCAAACGGAACGTCGTTCAGTTCGCCGTTCAGCGCTGCGTTCAGAAGGGCACGGGTATAGCCGATCTTCATGCGGGCACCTTCGCCAAAGCCACCACCGGACCAGCCGGTATTGACCAGCCAGCAATCCGAACCGTGCTTTTCAATCAGTTCGCCAAGAAGTTTGGCATAAACTGACGGGTGACGCGGCATGAACGGCGCACCAAAGCAGGCGGAAAACGCAGCGGTCGGTTCCTTGACACCCTTTTCGGTGCCAGCAACCTTCGCGGTGTAACCCGACAGGAAGTGATACATCGCCTGTGCCGAGCTGAGCTTTGCGATCGGCGGCAGAACGCCAAAGGCATCGCAGGTCAGCATGACAATGTTTTTCGGGTGGCCGCCACGGCCATTTTCCGATGCATTCGGAATGAATTCAATCGGATAGCACGAACGGGTGTTTTCGGTGTGGCGCTGGTCGTCAAGGTCAAGCTCGCGGGTCTGCTTGTTCATGACAACGTTTTCCAGAACCGTCCCAAAGGTTTCGGTCGTGGCATAGATTTCCGGTTCTGCTTCGCGCGAAAGCTTGATCACCTTCGCATAGCAGCCGCCTTCAAAGTTGAAGACACCATCTTCACCCCAGCCATGTTCGTCGTCACCAATCAAGGTGCGCGATGCATCGGCAGACAGGGTGGTTTTACCGGTGCCCGACAGGCCAAAGAAAATGGCGGTGTCGCCGTTCGGGCCGATATTGGCCGAACAATGCATCGGCAGAACATTTTTGGCTGGTAGAATGTAGTTGAGGACCGAGAAGATCGACTTCTTCATTTCGCCCGCATACCAGGTGCCACCAATCAGCACCATTTTGCGTTCAAAGCTGACCATCACGAAGATTTCTGAACGGGTGCCGTCCACTTCGGGGTCGGCCTGCAGGCCCGGGGCATGCAGGATGGTAAAGCCGGGGTCGAAATCGCGCAGGTCTTCTTTCGGCGGCTGAATGAACATGTTGCGCACAAAAAGGTTGTGCCATGCATTTTCATTGATGATGCGCACCGGCAGGCGGAACTGCGGGTCGGAACCGGCGTAACAATCCTGTACGAAAAGTTCGGTTCCCTGGAAGTAAGCGCGGAATTTCTGGTACATGCGCTCGAAAACTTCGGCGGAAACCGGGCGGTTGATGTCGCCCCAGTCAATATCGGCCTTGATGGAATCTTCTTCGACGAGATAACGGTCCTGTGGGGAACGGCCGGTATGTTCGCCGGTCAGGGCGACAAATGCGCCACCCTTGGCAATTTTGCCTTCCGAACGGCGGATGGCATGTTCATAAAGGCCAGCGGCGTCCAAATTCCAGTGAACGGCGCCAAGATTTTTGAGGCCATGTTTATCAAGGCCTACACGGCTGACAACGGGTCCTGATTGCAGCACGGATCTCTCCTAGTGGGAACTAAGTCTGGGGTTTAACGTGATATGAAAGCAACCCGTGGGGTGGGTCCCTGACATTGCGACATATTGTTACAATGACATGGCAAAAGCAACCGCTGCTTTGGGCAAATAACCCGCAATTTGCCCCCTTTTCCCGAATGTGAAAATGGCATGTTCACATATGCAAAAAACGCCGGAAATCTGCCGTTTTATGCCGGGGTTTCGTTCCCTTTCTGACCTATTTTCACCAGAATGTTTTGCGCTTCTTCAACCCTGCCAATTGTATGAGGAAAATCGATTCGCCAGACTGTATCGTTACAGGTGAAATTTGCCCCGTCACAGTCGATTGCCACCACCTTCCACCCGGTTTCGGAGTCGCCCGCACCGGGCAAATGCAAATGTGCGATTTGTGCAATCAGTGCCGACCGGGTTTTGTTCAAATCCGCAATCAGGGCATCATGGCCGGTAATCAGGTCTGCACAATCGCTGCAACATAACTGATCGCCGCGTAAACGCCGCTGCTTGCCAAATCCCCCCACCCAATAGGCGGCCTCAATATCAACCCGGTAAAATCCGAAATCGGTAAAACCGGCATAAAGCCCCGCTTCGGGTTGGATCGCAAGGTAACGGTTTTTGATGCGGGTATCCTTTACCCTGCTTGCACGGCCAAAAATGGTCAGGCGCTGGGTATCGGTAACGGGCGGGGCATTGGGGGCCGGGGCCGGGTTTTGCGACACTGTTGGGGCCGTGCTGGATGCTGCGGTGCAGGCGATTGCACCCTGTTGTATCGGGCCCGGGCGAAACATCAGCGATATGCGCGGATCATGGTGAATATGGCGGGTATGGTCGGCCAGTTCTGAAATCAGAATGATCGGCGTGCCATCAATATCGATAACAGGCTGCACCATGGATGCGACCGGCCAGCCATTTTCAACCTGCCCGTGGTCATGGGCGATGGTGGCAAGGGTGGCTTCGGCTGCCTGGCGCATCAGGCGGCGCAGGCTGGCGGCATCATTGGCGGGGGCGGGGGGCTTTTGTTCCATGATCGGCGATTTCCGTTGCACATGCGAAGGCGATTGCAGGTTTCTGGTAAATAATTAAAAATTTTAATCAAATTGGTGGTTGTCAACCGCAGGTATCGTCCCGATCTCACATTAGATAAACCTTTTATCCAAATGGGATTGCTGGTCCGGAACAACAATCCGGGGGGTAACCAGAATGTTCCACAAAAGTCTATACATCAAAATCGGTGGAGAAACTTAAAGGTGTTTTGATTTGTGCTTTTCCCGTCATAGTATCGTGTGATGATATGAATGAAGGGGAAAGCGGTCTGGCAGGTATGTCGGGACTGACACACCATATCCGGACCATTTGTTAAGCGTACGGGTGAAGGATTGCGGGGGGCAATTTTTCATTTCCTGAAGGACCATTCCTTCAGCCGTATGTGTGAGGCATTAAGGGGATCGGATTAAAGTGGCCAGCGATGAAAATGACGTTATCCAGATATTTGACGGTTCCGGTGATGACAGGGATCAGCCTGATCATATAGATGCGCCAGCGCAGCCTGCGGCGATTTCGTCCTGGAAAATTCTGGTTGTAGATGATGACCTTGACGTGCACGAAGCTACCGAATTTGCCCTGCGTAAAGTCAGCATTCTTGGCCGGTCACTTGAACTGATCCATGCCCATTCCGGCCAGGAAGCCGACCGCATTTTCAATAAACATCAGGATATCGCAGTGGTGCTGCTTGATGTCGTGATGGAGGAAGAACATGCCGGTCTTCATCTGGTGCGTAAACTGCGCGAACAGGGCCATTCCAAAACCCGCATCATCCTGCGTACTGGCCATCCCGGTTATGCCCCCGAAAGCCGCATCATCCGGGATTATGATATCAATGATTACCGCACCAAGGATGAATTGACCCGCACCCGGCTGATTACAACACTAACGGCATCCATCCGTGCCTATGACTACATCAATACCCTTGAACAAACGCGAAGCGGCCTTGAACTGATCATTCAAAGCACACGCGATCTTTATAGCCGCCGCAGCTTTGATTTGTTTGCCCAGGGTGTGCTGGTGCAGCTTGCCGCCCTGTTGCATCTGGAACCCGAAGGGGCCATTTGCGCCATCGGCCCGGCACAGGAAGGCAGCGACACTTTGATGCGCCTGCCGATTATTGCTGGTCTTGGCCGTTTTAGCGAACAGATCGGCCTTGATATCGCCAGCGTGCCCGGTATCGACATAAATTCCCTGTGCACTTTGCCCTTTGACAGTCACGAACCCGTTCTAATCAACAAAAGCATTGCCATGCGGTTTGCGGCCAATCGGGACCGCGAATTGCTGGTTTATTTTGAACATGCTGGTGGCGTCGATAATGATGCCCTTTCGCTGCTGCGGCTGTTTTCGGGCAATCTGGCGCTGTGTTTTGAAAACCTGGCCCTGATCAAACGGCTTGATGAACTGGCATTTGTTGACCAGAAACTGGGCATTCCCAACCACAATGCTTATTTCCGCAAGCTTTCCGATATTATCGACATCCATGACCGGCATTGTCATGTGGCGCTGGTTTCCATTGACGAGGCACCGCAATTTGCCGTTGCCTTTGGCATGGACTTTGTCGACCGGCTGATCATGGCGGTTCATGCGCGCATGAAAACCATGATCGCCGACAACATCTTTGTCGCCCGGCTGGGGGAATTTCGCCTTGCCGTAATCGATGACAGTTGCCGTATTGGCGAATCTATCCTGTCTTCGATTTTTGAACATGCCTTTATCCTGGATGATAACAGCATCACCCTTTCTGCCACCATCGGCGTGGTGCGCGAAGGTGTTGAAAGCCGGGAATCTGTCGCCGTGGACCGGGCCGTGCGCACCACATTGTTGCGTGCCGCGCAAAAAACGCCCGGCAAGGCCATGCTGTATACCCCCGATCTGGAAGACAATATTGCCCGTTCCGTGCACCTGCGCAGCGGTTTGCACGATGCCCTGCGTAATGGCGATATTATATTCCATTTCCAGCCGCAAATCGCGCTAACGACGGGCACCATTATCGGGGCGGAAATTCTCGCCCGCTGGACATTTGAAGGCGAACCGGTATCCCCGGCAATGTTTATTCCGCTGGCGGAAAAAAGCGGCCTTATTTCCGATCTGACCTTTCAGGCAGTGGTGGCGGCAGGGCGCTTTGTTGCGCGGCGGAAACAAATGTTACTGCCCGAATTGCGGGTTTCCCTGAACCTGTCGATTTCCGATATCAACCAGAAGGGCTTTGTCCCCCGCCTGCTGCGCCATGTGCAGGAAGCCCGCCTTGGGCCCGATAACCTGCAATTTGAAATTACCGAAAGCTTCGCCATGCAAAGCGCAAGCGAGGGCGCCACGGTGATTTCCCAACTAAAGGATGCCGGTTTCCGCCTGTCGCTGGATGATTTTGGCACCGGTTTTTCCTCGCTCAGCTATCTGGACCGCCTGCCGATTGACGAGGTTAAAATTGACCGGTCCTTTGTCAGTCCGCTTCAGGTGGTTACGGCCCGGCAAAGTATTGCCGCCTCCACCCAGACCATTGCCGATAATCTTGGACTGGAGGTTTTGGCCGAAGGCGTTGAAACCGTCGAACAGCACCAGATCCTGCGGTTTATTGGCGTGAAATATGTGCAGGGCTTTCTTTATGGGCGGCCCATGCCTGAAAACGATTTCATATCCTGGGAAAAAGACTGGGATATGTCCAGGGTCATCACCCAATGACAGCCGCCCGTCGCGCCATGATCAAACGGGCCCAGGATGGCCTTCTTTCGGGTGCGGGCAGTTTGCACAACACCTTGTTGTCATTGCATTTCTGGTGGCTGTTTGCCCTTATTTTCATGTTGTGTACGCTGCTTTTGGGGGCGGGCATTTTCGGTTGGTATCAGGCAGAGCAGAAATCCCTGCGCGAGGACCGTGAACTGGTTCTTGAACGCATTGTTAATCGCCGGGAAAACCTGCTGTATAATTCATTCATCAGTTTCGAGCAGCAATTGCTGATTGCCGCAGAAACCGACGATATCCGCGATTTCCCTGCCAGCGAAGATGCCGCGGCCAACCACCTTTCCGTGATCGTCAAACAGCTTCCCAACATTTTTCAGGCCCGCATTCTTGCCAATGATGGCATGGAAATTGTTCGGGTGGATCGCATTGGCAACCGGGTTGCCCGTATTCCCGAACAGGATTTGCAGGATAAATCCGACCGCTATTATTACCAGCGCGCCACCAAAATCATGGCGAACGAGATTTATATCTCGGCACTGGATTTGAATGTTGAAAACGGCATGATCGAGGTGCCCTGGCGGCCGACGGTGCGGCTGGTAACGCAAATCCTTGATCATGATGGGAAGAAGGAAGGCTATCTCGTTTTCAATATTGATGCGTCACAGATGCTGACGGAATTTGGCTATTTCGGTTTGCGTGATGTCGATACGGCCTTGCTGAATAATGATGGTTACTGGCTGGCTGGCAAACCCAAACAGGATTTATGGGGTTTCATGACCGGAAGCGGCATTACCCTGTCAAAAAGCGACCCTGCCTTGTGGAAAAAACTGAAAGACGAGGCAACGTCTGGTGTTTTTGAACATGGCGACACACTTTATACCGTGCGCCGCCTGCCGCTGTCGGGCATTGTGGCGGGTGGGGCGCTGGTCAATCGCCGGGTCGAGGATAACAGCCTGCTGATTTTGGGCAGTGCCAATTTGCAAAGCCGCCTGACAGCCTTTGAAAGCCGCGATTTCATTTTTATTGCCATGTGGCTGGTGCTTAGCGGGTCTTTATCCTGGGTGGGGGCATATCATTCCATCAAACGTCGCCAGGCGCGAGATGTGCAGCAACGTGTTGACGAACAATTGCTGGAGGTGCAGCGCATGGCATCGTTGGGGCGTATTGTGGCGGGTGTCGCCCATGAATTGCGCACGCCGATTGGCAATGCCCTGACCACGGTTTCAGCCCTGTCCGAAGATGTCGATGAACTGGGAGCGGCGTTTAAATCCTCGCAAATCCGGCGCAGCACCGTTGATGAACATCTTGATCATCTCAAGGGCGGCTGTCGCATTGTGCAGTCCAATATCGAACGCGCCGTTGCCCTGATTGGTCATTTCAAACGCACCGCCATTGATCAAAGCACGCAAAAACGCCGCAAGTTTGATTTGGCGAATGTCCTGAATTCACTGCTGGAAACGGTCCGTCCCGAATTTCGCAAATCCAGCATCGTTGTGCGCAAGGACTGCCCCCCCGGGCTGATGATGGAAAGTTATCCCAGCGCGATTGACCAAATCATTCTTAACCTTCTGCAAAATGCCAAAATTCATGCTTTTACCGGTCGTAAATCCGGCACGGTATCGGTGCGCGCCTTTGCACTGAATAATGAAACGATCTGTATCGAGGTTGTCGATGACGGGGTTGGTGTCCCCGCCGAATTTGCCGACCGCATTTTTGAACCCTTCTGGTCCACCAAATGGAATAGCGGCGGCAGCGGCCTTGGCCTCAGCGTGGTGGCAAATGTGGTTAACCGCGTTTTGATGGGCGAAATCACGGTCAATAGCGTGGAAAACGAAGGTACAACCTTCCGCATCGTCATTCCTGTTACCGCTCCGCTGGCCTCGGTCCAGACCGATGCGCAATATAAATCGGATTGATGGCTTGATCCCGTTTTCGCTCAAACTCACCAGTCAATATATCGTGGTTTAATGGCGATGCGGGTGACGCGGGCGATGCGGCCAAAGCTGGCTGTATTGCCTCAGCTTTTCTCAAGCTGTTTTTTACGGTCCCGGGCCATTTTCAAAATCCGTTTTTTCTGGCCATCGCTTGCCGTGCGCCAGGCACCGATTTCATCGATATGGCGAAAACACCCGGTGCAAACCTGCTTTTGCGCATCAAGTTCGCATATGCCAATGCAGGGTGATGAAACAGCCATGGTGAAACCCGAAATCCTTATCTGCGGTAATATGCCCTGGTGACAGGCTGGCTGATTTTTAACATTCCGTTTTAATCACGCCAGCATAAATTCCAGTCATCATTTCATGCTGTGCGTTCGTCGCAGCCTGGCGGGGCGCATTTGGCGCATACGAAAAACCCCTTTTCACGCCGGGAGGATGCGTAAAAAGGGGTTGGTATCGTGCCGCAATCAGGATTGCGGTTTTGCTTTTCCGGCCAGGACTGCATCTGACCGGAAAAACGGGTATCTGTTATAGCCGGTCAAACCAGGCGCTGACCTGGCGGTCGGCTTCTTCGCGTTCAACGCCATAGGCTTCCTGCAACTTGCCCACCAGGCGGTCGCGGCTGCCATCAATGCGGTCAAGATCATCGTCTGTCAGTTTGCCCCACTGCTGTTTGACGCTGCCGCGCAACTGTTTCCATTTGCCTTCGATTTGATCCCAATTCATCGTGGATCTCCTGTCCTGTCATTTAGGATTATGCGTTTTTATTCAGCGTAGACCGCGGGAATTTTCGCGCTGGGGGAAGGGCGTCATTCCCGCCGGGCCAACTGTTTTTAGAACGATCCATATGTGCATATGTTCCCGTCATGCGGTGGCGGGTTGCCTGTATTTGCCATTTCGGGCTGTCATGTTTCCGTTATTTGGTGGCTTGATCCGTGCGCTTTACGGTGTGTGTTTTTCAGCTTTTGCCGCTGGGCAAAGCCGCCAAATACCTGCCAAAGGCGCAAAACGGCGCTTTTGCGCGGCCCTTTGCTTGATCCGCCGGGGGCTTCGGGCTATAGCCGGGGGGCAATTTTTTATTTTGGAGTGTGTGAAAGCGCACAAGGCGTGCAGCACGGAGGAATATGATGCGCGGTTATTTCGGGATCGGGATTGAAGGTGCAAGCAAGCCTTTGAATGTTGGCACACTGTTTCGCTCGGCCCATGCCTTTGGTGCCAGCTTTGCCTTTACGGTTGATGCCGATTTTCAAACGGATGAAGCACATGCAACCGACACCTCCAAGGCGTCCGAGCAAATGCCCTATTACCACTTTCCCAACCTCGATAACATGATGCTGCCAACCGGCTGCACCCTGGTTGGTGTGGAACTGACACCCGATGCCATCGAACTGCCCAGCTTCAAACATCCGGCGCGCGCAGCCTATGTTTTTGGCCCTGAACGCGGTGATCTGTCACCCGAAACCCAGGAACATTGCGAATTCATCCTTAAAATCCCGATGAAATTTTGCATCAATGTCGCCATCGCCGCCAATATCGTGATGTATGACCGCCTGATCACTTTGGGCCGTTTTGCCCCGCGCCCGGTACGTGCCGGCGGCCCGACCGAGGAAAAACCGGTGCCGTTTCATGGTCGCCAGCTTTTCCGCACCATCCGCGAGAAGAAAAAGGGCAATCCCGAAGCCTTCCGCCGCACCCCGCCGCCCGATTACAGCGTGGTTGATGGCACCCTTGGTGATGACGAGGATTAAGTTCACCTGCCGTCAGGTTGCACCTGCTTTGCTGCCTGGGGTGGTTTGCCTTTATAAAAGCCTGTCTTTGATAAAAAAAACGACCATGCATTGACTGCATGGTCGCTAAGGGAACCACCGGATCTACGGGGGAGAAGCCGGTGGTCAGGGGAGGCAGTGGTTAAATGCCAGCAAGATGCGGGCAGAATTTCAGGTCATCCTTAGGCCGCTTCGCTGCCTGCTGTTGCGGTGGTGGTGTTTGCGTCAGTGTCGGCTTCTTTCCCGCCCGGTCGGCCCAGTGGATTGCGCAACAGGTTGGCAATCATGTGCATGCCCGCTTCACCCTGAAGGGTCAGAAGGCTTTCGGGGTGGAACTGCACCGCGCTGATCGGCAATGATTTGTGGCGAATACCCATAACCACGCCATCGCTGCTTTTGGCTGTGATCAACAGGTCGGATGGCAATGTTTGCGGGTCGGCAAACAGCGAATGATACCGCCCAACCACGATATTTTCCGGCAGACCGTCAAATAGCGGGTCGCCCGTTTGCAAATGCACCTTTGATGGCTTGCCATGCATTGGCGTATCAAGCTGGCCCAGCGAGCCACCAAAAAATTCGACAATGCCCTGCAAGCCAAGGCACACCCCAAATACCGGCAAACCATGTGCCAGGGCGCGTTCAATATTGCCGCGCAGGCCATAATCATCGGGTCGGCCCGGGCCGGGCGACAAAAACACCAGGTCGGGTTTGAATTCGTCAAATACCGCATCGGGGAAACCCGGCCGCATGGTCAGGGTTTCGGCCCCGGTCGCACGAATATAACTGGCAAGGTTCTGCACAAAGCTGTCTTCATGATCGACCAGCAACACACGTTTGCCAATGCCGGACCGGGTTGGGTCATTACTGTTTTGTTCGCTATCAGGCCGGGTGATGGCATCAATCATCGCGGATGCCTTCAGGACGGTTTCGGCTTCTTCGGCGGTGGATTCTGAATCATAAAGCAACGTTGCCCCAGCGCGGACTTCGGCAATACCCTGTTTCAGGCGCACGGTGCGCAGGGTCAGACCGGTATTAAGGTCGCCATTACATAGAACCGCACCAATTGCCCCGCCATACCAGGCGCGCGGGCTGCGTTCGACATTTTCAATATGGGTCATGGCCGCCCGTTTGGGCGCACCGGTTACGGTAACGGCCCAGCAATGGGTCAAAAAGGCATCAAGGGCGTCAAACCCTTCGCGAAGCCTGCCTTCAACATGGTCCACGGTGTGGATCAGGCGGGAATACATTTCAATCTGGCGACGGCCAATAATGCGGATGGAACCGGGGTTGCACACGCGCGCCTTGTCGTTGCGGTCAACGTCGGTGCACATGGTCAGTTCGGATTCTTCCTTGGTCGAATTTAAAAGGGTGCGGATATTTTCGGCATCCTCAATCGCATCGCGCCCCCGTGCGATGGTGCCTGAAATTGGGCAGGTTTCCACCCGTTTGCCCGATACGCGCACATACATTTCCGGCGAAGCACCAATCAGATGTTCCCCATGCCCCAGATTGATCAAAAAGCCATAAGGGGCGGGGTTACGGCGTTTCAGGCGGTGGAAAATTTCCGACGGGGGTGTGGTGCAGGCGGTGCGAAACACCCGTGATGGCACCACTTCAAACAGCTCACCACGGGCAAAACGTGGTTTGGCATCATCGACAATGCGGGCATATTCGCCTTCGCCCATGTCGTTTTTGGCTTCGTAATTCGCGCCGCGTGAAGGCGGGTGGGCGGCTCCATTGCGGGCCAGGCCACGGGTATTTTCCCCGCTGGCAACGGCAAATTCATAATCCAGGCGTACCGCACGGCGCGCGGCATGGTCCACGGTAATGATGCTGTCGGGCAGGTATAAATGCAGGTCTTTATGGTCGGCGGGGCGGTCCTGTTTCAGGGCAATCTGTTCAAATTGCAGGGCCAGGTCATAACCGAAGCTGCCATAAAGCCCCAGCCGTTCGTCACCCGCATGGGCAAACAGGTCACGCAAAATCCGCACAACGGAAAACAGGCTGGGCTGCTGGCTGCGTTCTTCCTCGGCAAACCATTTGGCGGGCTGGCCAACAGTACCAAAAATGCCATCATCGCCCAGGGTCAGACCTTCGATATGGGGGTGTTCTTCCAGTATCGGGGCAATGGCGGGCAGCAGGATACGGCCGCGATCATTCAGGGCATGAATGGCAAATCCCCGGTCCCGCCCGGTCACTTCGAGCGGCGGCTGCGAAAACCCCATATCCCAGCGCGAATAACGCCCCGGAAATTCATAGGACGATGACAGCAAAACACCCTTGGCCGTATCAAGGCTGTCAATCAGCCCGGCGGTGGCGTTTTCATAGACAATGTCGGTTTCGCGGCGCGAAATGCTGATGCCACCATCGGTGACATACTGGTAATCGCGCGTGGTATCGTCGCTATGTTGCGCGAAATGCGATGAAGGGCGGGTCGGCTGGGTCGGGGTGGTCACGTGTCGTCTCCTGTTGTGGGGCACAGCCACAGACGGAGATCGTTTTTCAGATGGGATAGCAAAAGCCTGAAAACAAAAAACCGCCTGCAAAATCAGGCGGCCGGTAGAATCATCAAGACATGGGTTTGGCCGCCCGCTTTAAGCGCGCCACCACCAACGATTTGCAATGCGGTTCGGGGTCATGTCCTGTGTTTTCATGCGCAAAATATGCGCGGCCTTTTTCCCCGCGTCAAGGCTTTTGCATTTAAACCTGCAAGTTGTGCCTTTACCTTGGGCGGGTGCGGTCCGAAACCTCGATGCGCAAAGCTTTGCGGCAATGCGGGCAAAACAGGGTGTCATCAACAATATGGCCGCGATGAACCTCGCGTACATCATTAATGATCAGTTCGGCCTGTTCATCGGTCAGGCCCAGTTCGTCCTGGTGGTCCTGCAGGCGGGCGCGCATGGCATCGGTCAGGTGCAGGCCGCCCTGCATGTGTTGAACGGCTGTCTGGCGGTAGGTTTCCTCGCGGCGGCGTAATTCACTGCTAAAGGCCGATGCCAGAATACCGGCAGGCACGGCAATCATGACAATGCCGCTAAGGGCGATGATCGCGGCCAGTATTTTGCCGCCAACCGTTACCGGCACAACATCGCCATAACCGACGGTGGAAAGGGTAATGATCGCCCAGTACAGCGTTTTGGGCAGGTTGCCGAATGTTTCGGGCTGCACCTGGTGTTCAAGCAGATAAATCGCGCCGGAACTGAAAATCAGAAAGCAGGCCAGGGCCGCGGATGTTGCCCCAAGCATGCCCAATTGCTGGCGAAAAACGATGACGATCAGATCCATACCGCTGGAATAGCGGGTGAATTTCAGCAATCGCAAAAGCCGCATGATACGAACGAACCGCAGGTCGATGCTGGTCAACAGCAGCAAAAATACCGGTAAAATCGACACCAGATCGATAATTGCCATCGGGCTTGCGATATAGCGCAACCGTCCGAACCGACCGGCAAAGCGTTCGTCCGTCGGCGCGCTCCAGATTCTCAGCAGATATTCGATGGTAAAGGCTGTGGTGCAGATAATTTCAATGCCCCAGAACCAGTCGGCATAGTCACGGGCAAAGGGTTCCACCGTATCCATTACCACGGATGCCACATTCACAATGATCAGCAGCGACAACATCACATGCACTGCCACCGTTAACGGTTCGTTGCGGGCTTTGGCGCGCAAAACATCCGAACAACGTTGGCGCAGGGGCTGATCCATCAGAAAGGCTCCGTCCATAACAGGGGGGTTATCAACCATGATATCCCGGTTGGTATCAGGCAGGGTACGGTTTCATAAGCCGTATGGGGCCGGGCACCCCGAAATCTGATCTCGTAAATAAAATTGTGCCCTGGCGTTATGGGGCCAGGGCACGGTCTGTCATTTTATCGCAGGGATGCGTTTAGTATCCCTTGGCTGCGCGAATGAAGGCATTGATCTTGCGCGCATCCTTGACACCGCGTGTGCGCTCCACCCCGGATGAAACATCGACCCAGGGTGCGTTGGAAATTTCAACGGCTTCGGCGACATTGTTGGGGTCCAGGCCACCGGCCAGCATCCAGTTGCTTTTCCATTCACGGCCCGAAAGCAGCGTCCAGTCAAAGCTGACGGCATTGCCGCCGGGAAGGGTGCTGTCTTTGGGCGGTTTGGCATCAAACAGCAGGAAATCGGCAACCCCGTCATAGGTGGCCGCCGCCCGGTCCAGGTCTTCTGCTGTGCTGACGGAAATGGCCTTCATCACGCGCAGGCCCAAAACATCCTGCACTTCCTTGACGCGGTCGGGTGTTTCGCTGCCATGCAATTGAATGACATCAAGGTTGCCAGCCTTCACCGCATTGGCGATGGCTTCGTTTCCCGCATCCACAAACAGGCCAACCTTCAAAATGCTGTTGGGAACACGTTCGGTCAGGGTCGCGGCACCATTAAGCGAAATATGCCGGGGGCTTGGCGGAAAAAACACATAGCCAAGGGCATCTGCACCGGCACTCATGGCTGCAATAACAGCATCCTCGCTGTTGATCCCGCAAATTTTAACCATACAGCTCATGGTACGTCCTGTTCTTGAAGGTTTGAAAGACAAGGTGTGTTTTATTTTTCCTTAGCAGAAACATCCCCGCTTCAACAGGATATTTCTAAAAACTGCCGCTTTCCACTGGCGGGCTGGCGGCGGCTGCGCTATTTTCCGGCCATGAGCAAGCATCAAGGCCCAGCCGCGGGCGAAACCGGCGAAAAAACAACCCACTTTGGTTTCCGCGATGTGCCGGAAAACCAGAAAGCATCAATGGTGCGCGAGGTGTTTGACACGGTCGCGTCCAAATATGATGTGATGAACGATCTGATGAGCGGTGGCATCCATCGCTTGTGGAAAGACAGCTTTATCAACGAGCTGAAACCGCGCCCCGATATGCATCTGATCGATGTTGCCGGTGGTACGGGCGATATTGCTTTCCGGTTTTTGAAAAATGGTGGTGGCGCTGTTACGGTGTGCGACATCAACTATGAAATGCTTCATGTCGGCCGGGACCGCGCGGCGAATCATGGCCTTTTGAAAAATATCAACTGGATGGTGGGCGATGCGCAGAAATTGCCGCTGCCCGACCAGTCGATGGATGTTTACACCATTGCTTTTGGCATTCGTAATGTCACCCGTATTGACGAGGCATTGCGCGAAGCTTACCGGGTGCTCAAACCGGGCGGGCGTTTCATGTGCCTTGAATTTTCCAAGGTCGTGGTGCCGGGCTTTGATAAAATTTACGATATGTATTCGTTCAAACTGCTGCCTGAAATTGGCCGGTTTGTTGCGGGTAACCGCGAGGCATATCAGTATCTGGCCGAAAGTATCCGCCAGTTTCCCGATCAGGAAACCTTTGCCCAGATGATCCGCGATGCCGGATTTGGCCGGGTACGCTATCGCAATCTGTCTGGCGGGATCGCCGCTATTCATTCCGGCTGGCGAATCTGAGGTCCTGGTTAAATGATCCGCTTTGTTCGTAACAGTTTCCGCCTGATCGGCATGGCGCGAACCTTGGCGCGCCATGATGCCCTGTTCCCGCTTGATCTGGTGCCGGGCGGCAAGTTTCTGGCTGTACTGGCGCGGTTGACTGCCCCCTTTTCGGGTGGCTCCAGCCTGCCGCCGGGCCGCAGGTTAGCCCGCGCGCTCGAGGAACTCGGACCGGCCTTTATCAAACTGGGCCAAACCCTTGCCACCCGTGCCGATCTGATCGGCGAGGATGTGGCGGCTGATCTGTCATCGCTTCAGGATCGTTTGCCACCATTTTCGGCCGATATCGCCAAGCGGGTTATTTCCCGCCAGCTTGATGCGCCGTTTGAAACCCTGTTTGTCGAATTTGACGAAACGCCGGTTGCCGCAGCCTCGATCGCGCAGGTGCATTTTGCCAAAACACCCGATGGTCGTGAAGTCGCCATCAAGGTTTTGCGCCCTGATATTGCCGTGCGTTTTTCGCGCGACCTGGACCTGTTTTACTGGGTTGCAGAAATTGTCGAATGGACGCAGCCGCGTCTGCGCCGCTTAAAACCGCTTGAAACCATCAAAACGCTGGAAGACAGCGTTAAAATGGAAATGGATTTCCGGTTCGAGGCCGCTGCCGCATCGGAATTTCGCGAAAACTTTCGGGATGACCCGACCTATTACATTCCCGAAATTGATTGGGAACGTACCGCCCAGCATGTTCTGACCATGGAACGTGTGCGTGGTGTTCGCATCGATAATGTCGAAGCACTTGATAATCTGGGCATCAACCGCACCGAATTGCTGGCAAAGGCGGCAGCCGCCTTTTTCCAGCAGGTTTTCCGCGATGGTTTTTTCCATGCCGATATGCATCCGGGGAACCTGTTTGTCGATGAAAACGGCCGCGTCAGCGTGGTTGATTTCGGCATTATGGGCCGCGTAGACCGCCAGACGCGGCTTTATCTTGCGGAAATGCTGCTGGGCTTTTTGACCCGCGATTATCGCCGGGTGGCTGAAATTCATTTTGAAGCCGGTTATGTGCCGCGCCATCAGTCGCTGGAAAATTTCCAGCAGGTTTGCCGGTCAATTGGCGAACCGATTCTGGGCAAGGAACTGGCCGATATTTCGGTTGGCCGTTTGCTGGGCCAGTTGTTCCAGGTTACTGAAACCTTTGGCATGGAAACCCAGCCCCAGCTTCTGATGCTGCAAAAAACCATGATCGTGGCCGAAGGTCTTTCACGTATCCTCAGCCCCAATGAAAATATGTGGAACCTCTCGCGTCCGCTGATCGAAGAATGGATGCGCGATAATCTGGGGCCGGAAGCCAAAATTGCCGAAGCCACCCGCCAGGCCGGTTCGATGTTGCGCCGCCTTCCCGGTGTGATCGAGGCCGCTGAACGGGCATCCGGTGTACTGACCGAACAGGGCCTTAAACTTCATCCCGATACCGTCGCCTCCATGGGGCGCCGGGGCAAGGGGCGGGGTTTTCCGTTGAATGGTCTGTTATTGTGGTTGGCCATTGTCGGGCTTACGGTGGCGCTGGTTCTGAAATAACGGCAGGGGCGGTTTTGTTCTCGCCCCTGTTTGCAGGCATCATTCAAAAGCCGGGCCGGTATCATGGAAATGCAAAATCCCGTTGAAATCACCTGTGAGCGTGATCGTGTCGATATCGATTACTGCTATGGCTTTATTGGTGCGGCCTATTGGGCCATGAACCGGTCGCGCGGTGAATTTGAAAATGCGGTGGCAAAATCGTTGTGTGCCAGTGCCTTTTGCGATGGCCGCCAGGTTGGTTTTGCCCGCGCGGTGACCGATAATATCGCCGTTGCCTATGTCGCCGATGTTTTTGTTGATGAAAATTACCGTCGCCGGGGCATTGCGCTGCAACTGGTGTCAGCCCTGCATGACCACCCGGAAATGAACCGGGTGCGCCGCTGGCTGCTGGCCACGCGCGACATGCAGCCGATTTATCGCAAACTGGGTTATGTCGAACTTGATGACATGATGATGATGCGCATCGCCGAGGATGCCGTAAACCATCCGCCGCTACGCTGATTGCCCGTCTTCCCGCTGTAATCTGCCTGATTCCAATGAAAAAGGCACCCCGTGTGAAGCAGGGTGCCTTTATGGTGACCGGGCTGTCAGATGTGGTTTTTAATCAGCTTTCGCGCACATCCTGCAGGAAATTGCTGACTTCATTGCGCAACGTGCCAGATTGCGACCCCAGCTTTTCCGACGCATCAAGAACCTGCCGGGCAGCCAGACCAGTTTGGCCGGCGGCATCCTGCATTTCCTTGATATGGGCAGTAACCTGCTGGGTGCTGCTTACGGCCTGCTGGACAGAATGCGAAATTTCGCTCGTAGCACTGCCCTGCTGGCGCACAGCCGCCGCAACCTCGGCCGAAATGGCATTCAGGTCATTGATGATGCGTGCAATCCCATCAATCGCGCCCACGGCATCCTGGGTGGAACCCTGAATCCCCGAAATCTGGGCCGAAATGTCTTCGGTTGCGCGCGCGGTCTGGTTGGCAAGGTTTTTCACCTCGTTGGCCACCACGGCAAAGCCCTTGCCGGCATCACCTGCACGGGCGGCTTCGATGGTGGCGTTCAGCGCCAGAAGGTTGGTTTGCTCGGCAATTGCCTGAATGATCTGTACAACCTCGCCCACTTTCTGTGCCGAAACATCCAGCCCCTGCACCATTTCATTGGCACGGTTGGCTTCGGTTGCGGCACGTTCGGTGATGTTTGACGTGTCATTCACCCGCGCGCTGATTTCCTGAATCGACATCGCCAGTTCTTCGGCGGCACTTGCCACGGTTTCAACGCTGCTATTGGCCTGGTCCATGGCGCTGACGACTGCCTGGGATCCCGATTCATTCTGATGAACGGCGGCAACCATGCTTTGGGCAACCTGCTGCATTTCGGTCGATGCGCCTGAAACGCCATCAACAACACCCATCACGGTGCGTTCGAACCGACCGGCAAGGTCCTGCATGGCGTCGTGGCGCTGCTGTTCGGAAAGCTGGCGTTCGCGTTCGCGTTCCCGGTCAAGCTGGCTGACGCGCGCGGCATTTTCCTTGAAAACCTGCACCGATCCGGCCATTTCGCCAATTTCGTCACGGCGTTTAAGGCCGGGAATTTCGATCTGCTGGTTGCCATTGGCAAGTTCGGTCATCACACCATTGATCTTGCGAAGCGGCAGCAAAATCTGGCTGCGCAGCACATACCAGGTTGCCCCCAAAAGCACGATCAGAATGCCCGCCGCCAGTGCCAGCTGCATGATAACCGCCTGCATCACCGATGCGCTGACATTATCAAGGCTCCATGCTGTTAACAGCATGCCGCGAAAAACGTCTTCGTCCTTGCGCTTGGAATATTTGGTGATAGGCGCTGCCACGATCACTGCGCCATTGGCAACAAAGCTCACGACTTCCTTGTTTTCCAGTTTGGGCAGGTAAGGCTCGATCAATGCCTTCAGGTCATAGGCCTTCATGTCTTCGGCCTGGAATTCGGCAATGCTGGTGCCGTCTGGCATATTGGTTTGCAGGGTGGCAAGTTCGGTATCTGACCTGTCTGTCAGCTTGCGAAATTCCTTTTCAACGGAATTGGCATCCATTGCAATAAAGCCAGCCTGAACGGCAGTTGAAAGCATTTCGGTTTTTTTGACAGATTCGCGATACATCAAATCGATCATGGCATCGCGCTGCGATACTGCCTGGATGCTCATCATTGCGGCAAATCCCACCACCAGCAACGCCACAAGCACCACAATCACTTTACGCCCGACGGATGCGCCGGACTTTCCCTTTGCGGCCATAGATGTCTCCCGGTCCATTAAGCCTGGTCTGTTATTGTTTCCTCCCGGCCGGTTGCGGATTGTGCCGGTTTGTTGTTTTTCCGGTTCATATCCGTCGTCCGGGTAAGCATTTTGATCTTTGCCCCTTTTCCCGGGGCTTTTACGGTCGACCGGTTATTTTTCCCGGTTCGTGAACCTGCAAAAAACCGCTGTCCCTATACGCCGTTCTTTGCATATTCTGCCGCCCTTATATGAAAGGCTAGCCCAAGGCCGCGAATAACTGAAACGTTTAAAGCAAACTTGACAAAAATTGTTTGAAAGGCCGCTTTTGGGTAATTTTACGCTGAAATTCATATTCTGAACCGATCATTGTGCGGCATCTGTACCCTGCTTGCGGGTATGCCGCGAATCGGCGTAACAGTTTTCTGACACCGTTATCCCGTTTGCGTCACGGGCAAGACGGGGTATTTTGTCCCGGCCTGAAAATGGATCGGGGGATACCGGGGGGTATCCGGTGCTATAGGGGATATGGTGATGGCAAAGTCGAAATCAAAGGCCGCAAAGCGTGCATCGCAAACGGCGAAAACCCGCGCGGCTACAAAAACGGCCACGGTGGCCGATGCGCCATCCGCCCCGATCACACCGCCACTGGCCGAAAATGCCCCTATACAATCGACAGGGGCGGTTGCGGCGTCTTCGGTAGCAACAGACGGGGAAGTATCCGGGAGTGTCGCAAAGGTGGCCCAAACCGGCACAACGCTATCTTCAGGTGCGCTTGCGGCCCCGTCCCCTGCACCGGGAAATACCGGTGATGCACATGGCGCGCAAAAAGGTGCAGCAGGAGGCGGAAATAGCGCCCCGGCCGCAACATCCCAGCAGCGCAAATTAACCGTCCATCGGGGTGGGGTACCCAGTGATAATCTGTTTACCCGCGCCGTTGCCGCCCATCGCGCCGGGCGTCTCGACGAAGCAATCACCCTTTACGGTGCAATCCTGCGCACCCGCCCCGACCAGCCCGATATCCTTAATAATCTTGGTGTGGCGTTACGCCGTTCCAAACAGTTTGATGCCGCGATGGTGGCCTATCGGCGCTCGGCGGCGCTGCGGCCTGAAAATGCCGGGCTATGGTCCAATATGGGCAATTGCCTGCGCGAAATGATGCGCTTTGACGAAGCCCGCAGCGCCCACGAACAATCGCTGCTGCGTGATGCAAATGATAAATCGCACCTGTTTAATGCCGGGTTGGTGTATCGCGACCTTAACCGCTTTGCCGAGGCGATTGACTATTTCAACCGCGCCCTGGCGATTGATCCGAATTATACCGAGGCCCTGTGGGACCGCTCCCTTGCCTACCTGGCGCTTGGCCAGTACGAGGCCGGCTGGAAGGCCTATGAAGTGCGCCGGCGGCTGGCCGATAACCCGATCCGCCCACTTCCTGGTGTGCCGGAATGGGATGGCAAGGGTGATTTGCGCGGCAAAACGCTGCTGTTACGGGCCGAACAGGGCTTTGGCGATATGATCCAGTTTGCCCGTTTCATTCCGCTGGTGGCAAAAAAGGCCGCCCATGTGATTGTGGAATGCCGCAAGGAAATGCTGGGTATCATGCAAACCGTGCCCGGTGTTGGCCAGGTGGTGGAAAAGGGCGTAACCCCGCCAAAATTCGACCTGCACGCCCCGCTTCTCAGCCTGCCTTATCTGCTTGATATCGGCGCGCGCGACCTGTTTTCAGCATCTGCCAGCCCCTATATCAGTGCGCCGCGCAAAATGACGCTGGCGGGTATTCCCGGTGATATTGCACTTAAGGTCGGTATCATCTGGGCAGGCAAGCTTAATCCGCGCGATCGTTCCTGCCCGCTTGAAAAATTCATGGGGTTGATGGGGATGCCCGGCGCTGCCTTTTTCAGCTTCCAGATCGATGATCGCCGTGCCGACATTGCCAATCTGGGGGCGTCGGCTTTCATCCATGATCTTGGGGACCGCATTGGCGATTTTGGTGATAGCGCTGCCTTAATGAGCGAAATGGACCTCATCATTACCATCGATAGTGCCCCGGCCCACCTTGCCGGTGCCCTTGGCCTGCCGGTCTGGATGTTGCAGCTTTTCACGACTGATTGGCGCTGGATGGTCGATCGCACAGACAGCCCCTGGTACCCCACCATGCGCATCTATCGCCAGCAACAGCCCAATAACTGGGACGCCCCCTTCGCCGCCCTGCAACAGGATTTCGAAACATTGCTGACGGCACGTAAAGGTGCGGTGAAAAATAGCTGATCTTTTAGAACCTTTTAAAACAATTTGTTTTCAGTGTTTTGAACGGATTTTTGCGGTTTTTATTCAGCTATTGGTTAAATAAAGCCCTGCCAACGGATAGTATTAAATAATCCAAAATTCATGCAAAAATTGAAATAGGTTGCATTGGGACTGCAACCTTAAGAATTGGGGGATTGCATGAAAAATACTGTTTTTGGACGTGGGCCAGTCAGGATAACAGGGCGTTTTCATATGCTGCTTGGGGCCGCATTGATTTTCGCCGTCGCGGTTATTTGGCATGCTGGCACGCCAGCCTATGCTGCGGGAAGCGTGCGTTCCGCAGTCGAAGTCCAGTTACCTATGCTAGATGTGGATCTTTATGATGCGCCTGGGCGTGATCGTAAAATGATCAAATCCATTCCTGGTGCCGAATTTCCTGCTGAAGTCGAATATATCGGCACGGAAATTACGGCCGGGCGGATGCATCATATTCGCCTGGAAAGCCAGCCTGGTGATTACTGGGTAGACGGAAATGAAGTCTGGATTTCTGCCTATGATGGCGAAATCGAGGTCTTTTGCGACGCTGATCAAAGTCGGGCGCTTGGCAATACAGGCCGTGGTGCTGGTGGTCGTTCGACCTGTCGCGCGAAATAAAGGCAGGGAAAACCATGTTTACATTTAAAGGATTGCTGGCTGGATCAGCGATGATGTTTCTGGCTGGCTGCGTATCAAACCCGACAGGTATTAATCTGCCTTTGTGGTCAACGATTCCCGATGATGCCAAATATATCGACACGGTGAAATTACCCGATGCCAAGCCTGAAACGGAAGAAGGCCTGAAAAACGCGCGTATCAAAGTAATGGCATCATCAACGGGTATTGCCGATTTTCCGGAATTGCAGGCCTACGCCCAGACCATTCTTGATCGAATTGTCGCCGGGGCGCCAAGTGGGGCGCCAAAGGCAAAAGTCTATCTTCTGGCCAATGCCAGCCCGGGTGCGATGGCAGTACCCGAAGGTGCCATTTATATTCATTTTTCGGCCTTCCAGTATTTGCAATCCGAAGACCAGTTGGCATTTCTGCTGGCGCATGAATATAGCCACGTCGCCTTGCAGCATTCGCCAGATAATCTGTTGCGCAGTTTAAGGCCCTATCTGGTAACGGCAATGGATTTTGCCGTTTCACAGGCTGGCGGGGATGATCAGCTGCGCAAATCATTTCAGCTTTACGGAAGTGATATCATTTCGCGCGACGTCCTGTTGCCTGTTTGGGATCGTGCAGCTGAAAAAGAGGCCGATTTCCTCGGTCTGGATCTGATGACGAAGGCCGGTTACAACCCCTCGGAATCTTTGCGGTTTCTGGCAATTGTTGGCAAATACGACGACAGCTTTGAACGTTTGCATCTCTCGACGCGCAATCAGTTGGAAAAGCAGCTTGCCATCCAGTTCCAACCAACAGGTGACAGTCCTCTATGGGACAAGTTCACCAGTGAGTTTGGAACTGCGGTTTCTAAAATTCAGGAACAGATTTCCAGTCGTCACGAGGATTCCAAAGATCGGATGGTGGCACTGGTCGGATATATGAAACGTGAATATCCGATGGAACGGCGCCGACCGATTAATAATGCGCTATATGCCCGTACGGTTGACCGAAATGCGGACATGCTGGACCATTATATAGATGCTCATCGCGTCGTTTCAGAATTGCAACAGGCTGAATTCGAGCCTGATTACAAGGTGAATTTTCGCAAACTCGAAGCATTGGCCCGATCTGCTGTTAGCGGTAAAACTTCGGACCATGCCTATACCCGCTATGCCTTTTCCAAGTTACGCGCCTATCAGGGCCAATATAGGCTGGCTTTAAAAAATCTTGATCTGGTTTCCAGTGACGCGGACGGGGATGTACTGCCCTTTCAGTTGGCTTTGCAGCGTGGCGAACTGCAAACCAGTATCGGGCAGAAAAAGCAGGCGATCGATCAGATGGAAGTGGCCGCTGCCTATTATGACTGGCCGGTAGAAGCCTATCATTTTTTGATCCCGTTACTTGAAAATGCGGGCGAAAAAGGACGGGTGAGTGAGCTCAAAATTGGCTGTGTCGCGCGTTACCCGCAACAGCGCGAATTATGTGCCACCCCCAAATAGGTTTGCCTGAAAAACAGGGAAAAGCATCTGCCGGTGGTGGATGCTTTTTTCGTTTCAATGGACGTTACAGGTCAAATTGATGCCCGAAAATCATCAGCCTGGCACAGAAACCCCCATGCCAGAGGAAAACAAAAAACCGGCCGGGCGACGTATGAGGGGGCGTGCGGGGCCAGGGCTGGCTTATCTGAACTGGGCGGCGATTACGTTTTTGCTGGCCTGTTTTATTGTTCTTTTTCAACCCGATGAATTTACCCAGCCCGTTGATGAATACAGCTATCAGCTGTTTAACCGGCTTTTTGGCTCGGTTGTTTATGACGCGCCAAACAAAGACGATATCGGCATCGTCCTTTTGGATCAGAAATCACTTTATGACCTTGATACCAGTTGGCCGCCGCTTTTCATGACCCATGCAATGGTTCTGAAGTCATTTTTACGCAGGAATGCACCACTTCCGCTTGCTGTTTTTATCGACTTTACCCTACAGGATTCACGAAATTCGCAAGCCTCTATATCGCCGGAAGGTGTGAAGGCACCTCAATTTTCCCTGCAGGACCCTACCTTGGACGAGCTGGTGCGGGTCGTGGATGCATATAACAAGCTTGGGATTCCCATTTATGTATCGGCTGGACGTTACGACGATATCAGGTTCCCCGAAATCCTTTCCGACTTGAAGGGCAAGGTTAAATTGGTCGCAGGCTGGGGCGATGCTCGCTCCAGCGCTGATGTCCGGGCTTTGAATTATGCATTGTTTCCCAACCGTCCGGGAAGTGAAGGTCAAAATGAAGGTGCAGATAAAGGCAGTGATGACCAGATAAAAGCCCCGGATTTTTATCCTGCAGCGGCATTGCAAATCTATCTTGATCTATGCGCCCGGCAAGCGGATGCGAAGGCGCAAGGGCGTTTGAAATCTTCGTCTTTTGCCAATCGCAACTGGAATTGTGATGGTGCCCTGATGGGCGATATTCCGGCGGTCGAGGATCAAAAGCGCTGGCAACAGCGCAATCTTGATTTGTGGCGCGGTTATGCTGCCAATCGATCGATGAATCTTGTCTGGCCAGACAGCCAGTCAGATTATGCGGGCTGGCCCGTGATGGAGACCGTGACCACTGATCAGGACGGCAAGAAGGTTAATCAGAAACGCTTTCCCGCAAATTGCCCCTCCGGCAGGGCAAAGGATTTGTCGTATTTTGTGGGGGTAATTCACGATTTTGTTGTCAAAACTGGCTTAGGCCGTAGTGGGGATGCCAATTTTTGCAGTCCCTTTGATGTGGTTACAGCAGGACAGGCACAAAAGGGAACACCAACGGCCGAAGATAGCTGGATTGGTCAATTGGGTGGTCGTGTGATCTTTTATAGCTTTAACCTGCAGGGGCTGCAGGATGTTGTGCATCCTCCCACGCTTGAAAATGACATTTCAGGTGTGAATGTGCATGCGATGGCGCTTGAAAATCTTTTGCATTTTGGTCCCGCCTATTTGTCCAATACAGCACGGACCGACAAATCCCTGGGGGCACTCAATTCTAACAATCTTGAATTGCTGTCGATGCTTGGGCTGTTTTTGATTCGTCTGCTGATTTTGATCGTTGTCCGGCGGTTTGGTGGGCCGGGTTCCGGGGTTGATCAGGGGGATCGAACGGTAGAAGCAACCGGGGCCACGGATCAGGCAGAGGAACGGGTTTGTACTCTCCTCGATGGGGCATTACTTTATTATCGGACAGTGTTCTTTGATTTTGCAGGTTGGCTGAAAAGGCTGCCAGAGCGAGTTGTCTGGTTTTTGAAGGATACATGTTGCACCTTTAGGCAATGGAGGTTGCCGGTATTTCTAATTTTGTTAATCGAGGCGATTGTTATTGTTGCATTTGTTCTTGGAATTGCCTTTTGGCTTGAATTTAGCGTGCTGCGTATTGCACCGTCCAATTGGCTGTCGATTTTGGGACTCGCCGGTTTGACATACCCGGTTTATATCCGCGCCCTGTTTTCACAATCGCCTAGCGAACGCCCAACTGCAAAAATTGCAGACACACCGCTTGCTGAAATTCAATCTGGTGATGCGCAAAAGTAGCGGTGATGAATACAGCCTCCAGGGCGGGTTTTGTTATCGGTTCTGACTTCAGGATGTGCCGGTGACATACTGCAAATTGGCATGATGAAGAATGCGGACCTGCCAATTATGAAAATTCCTGGTGAAATGGGCTATCTACAAGTCCGAAGGCTTGTGTTTCAATCGGACAAGGCGTAGGAAAGCGCCTTGTCATTTTTGGGTGTTTGCCTGGCCATCTGTGCCCAGGGCCGACACAGTGGTTTTTGCAGGAGAAACGTTGTGAGCGAAGCCGCATACAACAAGGGATTCCCGGTTTCCTGGGAACAGATGCATCGCGATGCGCGCGCGCTGGCGTGGCGTTTGCTGGAAAAAGGCCCTTATAAGGGCATCGTCGCCATTACCCGTGGCGGACTTGTGCCTGCTGCGATCATTGCACGCGAACTTGATATCCGTTTGATTGATACCGTTTGCGTTCGCAGCTATTCTGACAAAAGCCGCGGCGATCTGGAATGGCTTAAAGACGTTGAAGGCGACGGCGAGGGTATGCTGATCATCGACGATCTGGTCGATACCGGCAAAACCGCCAAAGCCGTCCGCGAAAAGCTGCCCAAGGCGCATTTCGCCACCGTTTATGCCAAACCGCAGGGCCGCGAAGTTGTCGACAGCTTTGTGACCGAAGTTTCCCAGGACACCTGGATCTATTTCCCCTGGGATATGGAACTTTCGGTTAACGCACCGATTTCCGAACGCGCCCGCTAATCGGCCCGGCAGGTTTTCTTCCGGGTTTGCGCCCAAAGGAGAAAGCCATGTCTAGCGTCTTTAAAATACGCCCGCTTTCATCAACCTTTTTCCGGCATTTTGTCCGGCGGGTTCATGCAGGCAGGCGTTTTTTATGCCTGCCTGTGTCAGGGCAATTCCGCTTTGGCAAAGTTACCTGCGCAGTTGTGTTGCTGCCGGTGATGGTGCTTTTTCTGGCAATACCGCTTTCGGCGCGTTCATTTGCCGATGAAAAGCTCGATGCACTGGAAAAAATCCGATCCCGGCTTTCTGTTGCCGATGGTTATGATCTGTCAGTTTTTGCCGCTATTCCCAACGCCCGCTCCATGGCCCTCGCACCCGATCTGGGCGGTATCTTTGTCGGGACGCGCGGGCGGAACCTTTATTTCCTGCCGGTTGATCAAAATGGCCAGGCAGGCAAGGTGCAAAATATCTCCTCGGCGTTTACGTCGGCCAATGGTGTTGCCTATCAAAAAGGCACACTTTTTGTCGCCGATCAGGGCCGGGTTGTTGCGTTTGATGTCAGCAATTTCAATGGAACCGCGCTGGGCGAACCTGATCGGGTTCTGTTTGATGCCCTGCCTGATAAAAGCCACCATGGCTGGCGCTATGCCACCCTGTCGCCCGATGGCAAAAAGCTGTTTGTGGCCGTGGGGGCGCCTTGCAATATCTGCAAAACATCCGGGCTGGAAGGCACAATCATTACCCTGCCGGTTTCGGGCGGAAAACCTGAAATATATGCGTCAGGCCTGCGCAATTCCGTCGGGCTGACCTTTGCCCCCGATAGCGGTGATTTATGGTTTACCGATAATGGCGGTGATGGCCTGGGCGATGATATCCCGCGCGAGGAACTCAACAAAGCCAGCGCGCCCGGTGGTTTTTATGGCTATCCGTGGTTTGCAGGCAACGATACCCGCGCGCCCGATTTCAAAAATGAAAAGGTCCCGCATAAGGTGACCTTCCCGGCCTTTACCTTTAATGCCCATAATGCGCCGCTGGGCCTGCATTTTTATGAAGGCGATATGCTGGTCGCCCTGCACGGTTCCTGGAACCGGACAGAGCCGGATGGCTATAAAGTGGTGCGGGTCAAATTCACCGCGGGCAAGCCGCAAACTGTCAGCCCGTTTTTGTCAGGTTTCCTGCGCGATAATGGTGCGGTTCTGGGCCGCCCGGTTGATATCAAACCCTTTGGCGAGGATGGTTCGGTGCTGATATCGGATGATCATGCCGGGGCGATCTGGAAGATCACGCCAAAGCAGTAAGGCTGGTGAAATATTTGCAGTCCGGCATGCGTGATTATCTTGCGCCGCTCCGTCAGCCGGGCTATAAAGCGTGCCGCAAAGCGGGTGTAGCTCAATGGTAGAGCAGAAGCTTCCCAAGCTTACGACGAGGGTTCGATTCCCTTCACCCGCTCCAATCTTCCAAACATTTCAGATCAATCATCGTTCCGCTTTCTGCGGGTGCTTTTGCGCGTCCGAAAACAAGGGCTGGCAATGTGGGCACGGGACAAGGCTGCGTGCCGTTTACGGTTAAACGGCAGCAACAGCCCGTGTTCTGCCCGGCTTATTCCTTCGGTAAATATTCCAGTCCGGACTGACGGGCTTCTTCGTCGCTGCACGGGGTGGCGGGAGCGTCTTTGCGTACAAAATTGACAAAGCGCGAATCAAGCGGGCTGACATAGTGGCCCATACCATCGCCAACAAACAGGCAGCGCTGTTTTTCGCCTTTCAGGCGTTTGCCTTCGCGCCATTCGGCAGGTGGGACCATTTGGGTGCCAAACAGGCCAATGCCCGCATTGGCCGCCTGTTTTGCCTGGTCATCGTAATCAAGCGAGAAACCGGGAATGGGCAGGGCTTCGCCATCTGCGATCATGGCTGACCCGATGTCGCGATCACCAATCGAGCATTCCACCCGGGGCCAGTTTTTACCATCCTGGCCGCTATCCTTGCTGCCATCATTGCGCTGGTCATCGGCCAGCACGCATTCGGCGGGGAAGGGCGACATGATGAAATATTTCTGCAACTGCATCCCGGCAGACAGGCCACAATCCTGTAAATTATCGTCATGCAGGCATTGCTGGCCCAGTTCGGGTGCGTCAATCCCGGCAATGTCAAACACATGCCCGTCAATCAGGATGGTATCGCCATCAATGGCAAATACCTTGTGCCCGTCGGCCTCAAAGGCGGTCTGGTTGCTGACATCGGGCGGGGTTGCCGGTTTGGTGGTTTGTGCGGTTTGCGCAGTCTGCGTGCTTTGGGCATTGGCAGGCAAGCCCGCGGCAAACGGGGCGGCCAGCAGGCCCAGCGCCAGAACCGGTACATAAACACGCGATTGCAGGAATCTTCGCCAGAAAGCAGCGGGCAGGATCATGGGTGTTCTCTTTGCTTTTATCTTTGCTTTGGCCGCATCTTTTCATCAGGCCCGAATGGCACCATGGGACGGCACCGGGAAAGGCATGATGTTCCGGGGTAACGGGCAGGGACAGGCCCGGGAAGGCCCCGAAAAGCAGACAATAGCACTGATGATTGGAAAACACGGCGAAAAGATGCCTGTTTGAGGCCAAGTTTGCGATAACGGGATGCACCCGAAGCAATTTGCGGTTATAGAGCATAGGATAAAAGAAGGATCGGGGAAAAGTGCATGGCAAAAAATGGCCATGCAGGCGCTGCCCACGCGATAACGGGTACATCAGATCGTCTCCCGGACCAAAGCCGCGGCACGGTAAATGCCGAATGTACGAACTTGCATGGATGCTGCCTTGTTACGACTGCAACCGATCCTTTTTGTTGTTGGCCTGATGGTGATCATCATCGGTGCGGCAATGCTGATTCCGGCAAGTGTTGATCTGTATTTTGGCAACCCGGACTGGCTGATTTTTACCCAGGCATCCTTTACCAGCATTGGCATTGGCGGTATGACCTGCCTTGCCTGCCGGTCTGATATCGGCCCACGGGTAACCGCGCGTCAGGGCTATGTCCTGACCGGGTTTTCCTGGATCGCGGTCAGTGTTACCGGGGCGTTGCCGCTTTGGTTTTCATCGCTGGATATCAGCTTTTGCGATGCAGTTTTTGAAACCATTTCCGGGCTGACCACAACGGGTTCCACCGTTCTTTCCGGGTTGGACCGTATGCCGCCGGGCCTGCTTTTGTGGCGTTCGATCATGCAATGGCTGGGCGGGATTGGCATTATCGTAACTGCCCTTGCGCTGTTACCCATGATGCGCGTTGGCGGTATGCAGCTTTTCCAGATGGAAAGTTCGGACCGGTCGGAAAAGCTAAGCCCGCGTATGCGCGACATGTGCCTGCAGATTGTGGTGATCTATGCCATGCTGTCGCTGACCTGCATGGTGCTGTATCGCATTTTTGGCATGACCTGGTTTGAAGCCATCAATCACGCCATGACAACGCTTGCCACCGGCGGCTATTCCACCACTGATCAGTCCTTTGGCAAATTTGCCGGAAACTGGCCTTTGCACTGGGTGGGAACGGTTTTCATGTTTGCAGGTGGTCTTCCCTTTACCGCCTATGCCGTCATGGTGCGCAAACGCAGCATCCGCGCCCTGTTTGATAATCAGCAGATCCGGCTGTTTTTGCTGGTTTCGGCCTTTTTTACCGTGCTTCTGACCATCCGCCTGATGCAGATTTCCGATGATGGCCTGTGGGCCAGCTTTACCCTGGCGGCGTTTAATCTGGTGTCGGTCATTACCACTACCGGCTTTGCCTCGGGGGATTATCTGCAATGGGGGCCGGTGGCCGTCATGCTGTTTTTCTTTGCCACCTTTATTGGCGGCTGTTCGGGGTCAACGGCGGGCGGGTTTAAAATGTTCCGCCTTTATGTGGTGTTCAGTGGCCTGCGTGCCCATTTCCTGCGTCTGCGCAGCCCCAGCGCTGTCACCGTCAGCTATATTGACCGCAACGAAATCACCAGCGACATTTATAGTGCGGTTACCGTTTTCGTGTTCCTGCTTTCCATCAGCTATATTGGCGTTACGGTGGCGCTGGGCTTTACCGGGCTTGATCTGATTACCGCCATGAGCGCCTCTGCCACTGCACTGGCCAATGTGGGCCCAGGTATGGGGCCGATCATTGGTCCGGCAGGCAATTTCCAAAGCCTGCCCGATGCCGCGAAATGGGTGCTTGATATCGCCATGGTCCTGGGTCGGCTGGAATTTGAAACGCTGCTGGTGCTGCTGTTACCGGCGTTCTGGCGGGACTGAATTTCAATATCCCGTTTTGCGCTGCTTTCGGTTCGCCGCGGCAAAAACAGGTCTTTGCCCTGTTTTTGCCCCATCTGCTGCTTAGCGTTAAGGTTGAAGATAACCAGAACGGAGGAGCACGATGGGATGGACGCAGAAAATGCTCATCGCCCTTGCCGCCATGATGGTGACATTGACACTGGTTGCCTGCGCCCCCGAGGTCGGCAGTCGGGACTGGTGCAGCAACATGCAGCACACGCCTAAAACCGACTGGACAGCCAACCAGACCAGCGATTTTGCCAAACATTGCATGCCGTGATTGGCGGTTTGGCTGCATTTGAAACCGCGTTACATGGCCTGTTTTGCCCAAATTTGTTGCCTGCCTGACCGGGGCGGGGGAACAAAAAGGGTCTTTGCGCGTTACAGGGACGGTCATACTGCGGGATAACCCGCACGATCCCTGATTTGCGTTATATTTGGAAATCCATATAATGCACGACCCGCGACGGATCGCGGGGGTCGAATTCGACAAAACAAATTACGAGGATAGTCAGATATTATGAGTGCCGAAAATCTCCATGTCGGTGTGATCGGCGCAACCGGTGCGGTTGGCGTCGAGCTGATCAATGTTATGTTTGATCGCAATTTTCCTGTGGGTGAGCTTACCCTTTTCGCGTCCGAACGTTCGGCAGGAAAAACCGTGGAGACTAAATACGGCACTAAAACCGTGGCTTTGTTCTCGGTTGAAGATGCCAAGAAATGCGACATCGTATTTCTGGCCGTATCTGGCGATTTCGCCAAGGAATACGCCCCGCATATCGCCGAGGGCGCCCTTGTGATCGACAATTCGTCGGCTTTCCGTCTGCGCGATGATGTGCCGCTGATCGTTCCTGAAATCAATGGCGACCTTGCCAAAAAGGCAAAGCTGATCGCCAACCCGAACTGCACCACGGCCATTGCTGCTGTGGCCCTGTGGCCGCTGCACAAGGCATTTGGCCTGAAAAAGGTCTTTGTTTCGACCTATCAGGCGGCATCGGGTGCAGGCCAGCCGGGCATGAACGAACTGCGCGAAGGCCTGGCTTCGGGCCTGAAGGGTGAAGAAATCAAGGCGGAAGTCTTTGCACATCCGCTGGCTTTCAACGTTATTCCGCATATCGATACCTTCCAGGAAAACGGTTACACCCGTGAAGAAATGAAGGTCACCTGGGAAACCCGCAAAATCTTTGGTGAACCGGATCTGGCGGTTTCCTGTACGGCTGTGCGTATCCCGACGGAACGGACCCATTCGGAATCCATCGTCGTTGAAACCGAAAAGGCCGTTACCCCGCAGGCTGCCCGTGACGTGCTGGCAACTGCCAAGGGTGTCAAGCTGGTCGATAACCCCGAGAAGCTGGAATATCCGATGCCGATCAACGCGACCCGCCAGTACGATGTCGAAGTTGGCCGCATCCGCACCAACCTGATTTTCGGTGATCATGGCCTGGAACTGTTTGTTGCCGGTGACCAGTTGCTGAAGGGCGCTGCGCTCAATGCCGTCCAGATTGCTGAAGCATCGATTGCCTAAAAAGATTTACCTGTTCGCGGCCATGCTGGCGAACAGGTACTGAAACGAAAATGGCCCCGACCATAAAGGCGGGGCCATTTTTGTATCTGATGACCGGGTGGGTGTTGTTGCGTTGTGCCGCAAGTCGCCCTTTGCCGTGGCGTGGGTCGTTTTTGTTATTACGCCTGCGAAATCTGGTCGCGGCCGGCGTTTTTGGAACTGTAAAGCGCTTGGTCAACGCGGTTGATGATCGATGACAGCGATTCGCTATCGCGATATTCGGTCACACCGGCACTGATGGTCAGCGCGATATTTTCGCGGCCAAAGCGCACACCGTTTTCACGGATCATATCGGCAATGCTGCGTGCGATCTGCATGGCGTTGCCACGGTCGCTGCCCGGCAGCAGGATCACGAATTCATCCCCGCCCCAACGGCACAGGGTGTCTTCTTCGCGAATCTGGCTGCGAATCATGGCTGCCACATCGCGCAGCGCAGCATCCCCACCGGGATGGCCGAAGGTATCGTTGATTTCCTTGAACTGGTCCAGATCCATGCAAATCATGGACAGGGGTTCTTTACGGCGGCGGCAAACCTTTGTGACCTTTTCAAACACCAGGTCAAAAACCTGCCGGTTGCAGGCCGATGTCAGTTTGTCAAACGATGCCAGTTCTTCCAGTCGTCGTTGATAGCTGCGAATGGTGAAATAGGCGGTAAAACCAACCAGAATGGTAATGAACAGCGAAATCGCGATATTGACCAGCAGGGTATTTTCAATGCGCTGATCGCCAATCTTTTCGTGCTGTTCCACTAACAGCAGCCAGTCAAATTCAGGGACCAGACGGCTATTGACGAAAATGGTTTCAGCGCCGTCATTATAGCTAAGCGACGTCCCCGGCGAGGTCAGAATCTGGGTTGCCAGGGGGCGAATGCTTTTATGTGCCTGCAGGGTTTTGTCATCGCCAAAGTCGCTGCCATGCAGGGTGATGTTGCCTTTGCGATCTGAAAAATAGATCGTGCGGCCATAGCGCTGCTGATAGGTTTCGATCAGGTCGGTAACCGAATTTACCGCAAGCCCGACACCCGTTACACCAATGACGCGGCCTTCATAATCGCGCACCTGGTAATTCACGAAAATCGTCAGGCGCGACCGGTCTGCCGTGTCGTGATCGACATTGATTTCATAGGGTTCTTTCAGGTTCAGGGCATGAAAGTACCAGGAATCATCGGGGTCATCGGGCGATACCTGCTTTAGGATACCGCTGGTGTGATAGTAGTTTTTGGTTTTGTTCGAGACGAAAAACGCCGTCACCGTGCCGTAACGTTTCTGGATTTCGCTAAGATAGCGGGTGACCTGTGCGGGGTTTTCTTCGCCATTCAGGGTCCAGTCACGGAAAAACGTGTCATGGGCCATCAGCGATGAAATGAAAATCGGCTGCAGCAGGTCGCGCTGGATTTCCGAATAGATATTGTCGCTGGTAAGCGGCAGCGTGCTTTCGGCGATCTGTTCCTGAAGGGAATCCCGCGCGACATAAAAGCTGACAAAGCTGGTTGTGAGAAACCCTATTCCCAGCAAAACACAAAGGATCAGGGCGAAATGTAGCTTCTTTCCCGGCACGTCGGATTCCAGTTGATTACAGTCGTTCGCGCAAAATAGCAGGCACGGTATCGGAAATTGTGAATATGCAATCTATGTGAAATTGGCTCTTAACACCATGCCCCATTTGCTATCTGTAATGATAGGTTTTCTGCGGGCCGAATATAAAATTCCCGGCCAGACGGAAAGCTGACCGGGAATTTTATCTATAAGATGTAGGCGGGCCGGATTTTACTACCGGCGGAAGATGACGGTTTTGCTGCCATTGCGAAATACGCGGTGTTCACAATGCATCTGGATGGCGCGTGAAAACACAACGGATTCAATATCGCGGCCAATTTCAACCATGTCTTCGGCTGTCATGGTGTGGTCCACACGTTCCACAGCCTGGTGAATGATCGGGCCTTCATCCAGATCGGCGGTAACATAATGGGCGGTGCCACCAATCAGCTTCACGCCGCGTTTATGTGCCTGGTGATAGGGCTTTGCGCCCTTGAAGCTGGGCAGGAAGGAATGGTGGATATTGATGCAGCGACCCTCAAGCGCGCGGCACAAATCGGTTGAAAGAACCTGCATATAGCGCGCAAGCCCCACCAGATCGGCCTTATGTTCGCTTACCAGTTCCAGAAGCTTGGCTTCCTGGGCCTGCTTGTTCTCGTTATTTACGGGCAGGTGGTAATAGGGAATGCCGTTCCATTCAACGATGCCGCGCATGTCTTCATGGTTGGAAACCACGGCCGGGATATCGATGCGCAAATTGTTCGATGCCACGCGGTGCAAAATGTCATTCAGGCAATGGCCGAATTTCGACACCATCAGAATGACGCGTGGTTTACGGAAATAGTCGTGCAGTTTCCATTCCATCGAAAAACGTTCGCCAATCGGGCCGAACTTTTCGGCAAATTCGGCTTCGGTCCGCAGGGCGCGGCCGGCTTCAAATTTGACGCGCATGAAAAACCGTTTGCTTTCGGGGTCGCCAAACTGTTCCAGCTTGGTCACAAAGGCCCCTTCATCAGCCAGAAAACTGGTCACATTTGCGACAATGCCAAAGGTATCCGGGCAGGCGATGGTAAGGATAAAGGTCTTGGAAAGTTCGGACATTTCCGTTGCGGCTTTCAGTTGGTAACGCTGTTTGACCTTGCGATATAGCGGCTGGCCGTGCCGCTGCCAACCCGCTATCCGTGTGAAAGTGTATTCACCGCGCCGACATGCCCGCTTTTGCATGCCAATTACGTAATATTACGGGTGCGGGCTGCGATCGCGGTTTGTGCTGGGGGTGCTATGCGCACGGGTATCGTCAAGGCCGCGTTGGGGAAAGAACTGGACATTGAGGGGACTTTGCCCAAGAATCCGCCGCCAGTATGGCCTGCCCGGTTTTGTGGGCAGGGCCATTTCTGTTTCTGGCGGGAAACAGGGGCAAAGCAGGATGCAATTGGCAGCCACCCGTGTTAAGGCGGTTGCCATATGAAAGACGGCCAAATGCCGACAGGGGAAGACGGGGCTATTCATTGATCGATTTTCGACCAATCCTTTTCATCATCGGCATTTTGCTGGCGACCCTTGCCATTGGCATGACCGTTCCGGCCCTGGTGGACCTTTATTATGGTCATCCAGACTGGTTGGTCTTTTCGGCGGCATCGGCGGTTTCGCTGTTTATTGGCGGTGCGCTGGTGATGATGAACCGCACCGAAAAGCTCCGCATGACATCGCGTCAGGCCTTTATCCTGACCACGGCAAGCTGGCTGGTTCTAACTGCTGTTTCCGCCCTGCCATTCGCCTTTTCCGACATGAATATGAGCTATACCGACGCCTTTTTCGAGGCGATGTCGGGGATATCGACGACCGGTTCAACCGTGATGGTGGGGCTTGATACAGCACCACCGGGCATTTTGCTGTGGCGGGCATTGTTGCAGTGGCTTGGCGGGATCGGGATTATCGTGATGGCGATTGCCGTCATGCCGATGCTGCGTGTGGGCGGGATGCAGCTTTTCCGTATGGAAAATTCCGATAAATCCGACAAGGCCTTTCCCCGTGCCACCCAGATCGCGATGGGTATTTTTACCCTTTATGTGGTCTTCACCATTATCTGGTCGTTCCTGTTATGGTGGGCGGGCATGTCGGTTTTTGATGCGATTGCCCATGCCATGACAACCATTGCCACGGGCGGGTTTTCGACCAAGGATGCCTCGATCGGTTATTACGATAATCCCCTGATCGATGTGATCATCACCCTTGGTATGACCACCGGCGCCCTGCCGTTTTTGCTTTATTTGCAAAGCCTGCGCGGGCAGCCCTTTGCCCTGTTTCGCGATTCCCAGGTGCGCTGGTTTGCCACCATTGCCATCACCATCATTCTGGGCGTGGCACTGTGGCATAGCGAGGTCAACAATGTCGGCTTCCTGACCGCCTTGCGCTTTTCATCCTTCAATATCATTTCGGTGATGACGGGGACGGGCTATGCCACCACCGACTATGGTTTGTGGGGGGCATTTGCGGTTTCGGTATTCTTTTTTGTCATGTTCATTGGCGGCTGTGCTGGCTCGACCACCTGCGGGGTGAAAATCTTCCGCCTGCAGGTGCTTTATGAAATTGCCAAAATCCAGCTTAACCACATGCTGCGCCCGCATGGTGTGTTCATTGCCTATTATAATCGCAAACCGCTGACCGAAGATGTGACGGAATCGGTCCTCAGCTTTTTCTTTCTGTTTGTGTTTTGCTTTGTCGTGCTGGCCGCGGGCCTTGGTGCCATGGGGCTGGATTTCATTACCGCCATTTCCAGTGCCGGGACGGCCATTGCCAATGTCGGGCCGGGGCTTGGCCCCATTGTGGGTCCGTCAGGCAATTTTGCCACCCTGCCCGATGGTGCAAAATGGATGATGTCGATCGGGATGCTGATTGGCCGGTTGGAGGTCTTTACCGTGCTGATCCTGTTGTCACCAGATTTCTGGCGCGACTGATTTCAAATATAGAAATTTCATTGCAATAATAGAAAAAGAAAACCCCGCCGGGGGAGGGCGGGGCTTTACGTGGGGTATCTGCCAGGGAGCGAACAGATACCCGTATTACCAGTTGGGGGCTGGTATTTCTGTCGTGGGTGCCTTTGGTCGGGCTGGGGATGCCCGTTGTGCCGAAGGCCAATCTCTCTACACTTAGCGTCGAAATTGCGTTTCGCAAGTCCGCCGAATTTTTAAAAAGGCGACACCGGACCCAGGGTCAGGAGCGGATCGGGGATCGGGATAAAAGGTCCGGTATCGCCTTGAGATGACTATGCCAAATCACTTTCCGTTCGTTAAATCGAATAAAATGTTATTTTTGATAGATTAAGTCTATAAGTTGCGTTTTCGAAAGTAGCGCGCCGTTTTCCCCGGATCACTGGTGTAAAAAGCGCATTAAACCGGCCATTTTGTACCAATGCAGAAGCAGCCAGAGCCAGCATTGCGCAAACAGGTGTTGAGGTTTGCGGCTTTGCGGTGCTGGTGACGCAGTTCAGCAAATGCTTTTACGGATCAGAAACTGGAAATCGTAATGGGTTTGCAAATGCTGCGTATTCCCCCCGGTGTGTTCGCATCGGGCTGGAATGTCTTTGTAAAGGATCACGTGATTATCACTTGGTTGGCCAATTTGCCCCGATTGGCCTGATCATTAGCCCGGTTTGGTTCCGGACCCGGTAATCAGGCCAGGTAATCAGGCAGGGTGGGCGACAGCAGCGTTTACAGGCAGGATGGCGGCAAAGGTGGTGCCATCGGGGCCGGATGCGCGCAGGCGCAGGGTGCCGCCATGGGCCATCATCAATTCGCGCGCAATGGCAAGGCCAAGGCCGGTGCCGCCTTTGCGCGCAGTGCCAGCAAAGGGCACAAACAGGTTTTTGATGGTTTTTTCCGGCAGGCCCGGCCCGTTATCGGTAATCAGAATCTGGATGGTTTTTTGATCGGTAGCGGGAAGGGCTGGCGCCTCGTCGATATCGTCCGACGCGGTAAAGGGATTTGCCAGTTCAAGCGGCCCGGCCAGATCGGTGCTGTGGGAAAGCTGGGTACTGTCGCATGGCGTGGCGCTGATGGTGATGTGGTTGGCCCCGGCTTCAAATGCATTGCGAATCAGGTTGCCAAAAATGCGCAAAAGCTGGTCGTAATCGGCCTCGACCACCAGCTCATCGGCGATATCAAGGGTCACATCGCGTGGCTGGGTCGGTTGGCCTTCTATTGCAATCGGGCTGCTGGCAAGGTCGGTTTCATCATCCAAATGTGCGCCTTCGCTTGCGATCTGTTCAAGAATCGCATCACAGCATTCCTCGAACAGTTCGTGCAGGGTGAAGCGCGAAATATCAAGCATCGGCGGGGCTTCGCGGGCATAGGAAAGGGTTTGTTCGCTGATATAAACAGCCCGTTCCATTGACGCGAGAAGACGTGGCACCACGGCGCGTACTTCCTTGTCCTCGCTGCTGGCAAGGCGTTCGGTCATCAGCATCGAAGTGGCAAGGGCGTTGCGCAAATCATGGCTGATTTTGGTGGCCGCCGTACCCAGGGCTGCGAGGCGGCGGCGCTGGTTCAGCATCGCCTGCAGGTCATGTTGCATATTGGCCAGTTCCTGCTGGGCAATGCCGATTTCATCCTCGCGGTGATCAGGCACAATGATATTGGCGCTGTCCTGCGGGTTACGGCGAAAACGGATCATTTCGCGGGTAAAGCGCCGCATCGGGCGCACCAGCAACAGGTTAAGCGCAAAATAAACGAGGGCGGCGGTGCAGAACGAAATCACCAGTGACAGCCCCAGCACCCGCCAGCCAAATTCATACATTTCGTGCGCCAGCCGGTGTTCATGCACCAGAATTTCAATTTTGAAGGTCGGCGCCATCGATGGCATGCCCATCACGCGCAACATGCGGTCCTTGGGCTGGATCAGGGTTTCAAAGGCTTCGGCCAGTGCCGATGCAATGGAAAATTCCCCCAGATCCACATTATGGTCGACCCTGGCGGGCATATCATCGCGTTGCAGCAGTAATTTACGGTCTTCGCGGCGTAAAACAACCGCTTCCACCCCGGCATTGGAAAGGAGTTCGCGGGCCAGATCCTCGGACACCATTTGATCGGGGGTGGCTTCAAGGGCCAATGCCGCCAGATAGGCCGAATCCAGATGTGCACGCAGCCAGTCAATGCGAAACCGCGCAACGGACGGGGCAAAGACAAAAACTTCGGCCAGCATGACAAACCCGACTGTCAAAAACAGCAGCCGGGCAGAAAGCGATTTGGTCCAGGGTGGCAGGCGAAGATGTGGTCGATCCATGGGGCCTGGTTCAGCTTGTTGGCGTGTGGGGCACGGTTGGGCACAGTTGGGGCATCCTGCCGCGGGAAAGCGGGCAATGATGCGGGGCCTGTTTGGGTATTCTATCCCAAACCTAGCAGCAACCGCACGATTTTACGGGTTTTTTTGCTAAAAAGGCTGGGTGTGTACCAGGCACCTGCGGCCCGTTTGGAAATTTCACCCAGTGTCGGGTAAGGCGCAATATGGCCCGCCACGGCGCCCATCTTCATTTTACGGCTGATCGCAAGCGACCAAAGGCCAATCAGCTCGCCCGCCTGGTGCCCGGCAATGCCAGCGCCCAAAATGCGGCCCGATGCGGTGGTGACCACCTTGATCAAACCATCGGTGCGGCGTTCGGCCCGGGCGCGGTCATTTTCGGCGTAATGCCAGGTGGCAACACGAATGTCATTGCCGTGTGTGGCGCGGGCGGCTTCTTCATTCAGGCCGACCTGGGCAATTTCCGGGTCCATATAGGTTACCCAGGGCACAGCACTGTAATTGACCTTGGCAGGCAGGCGAAACAGGGCATTGCGAATAACAATGCCTGCATCATAGGACGCCATATGGGTAAATTGCAGCCCGCCGGTGACATCGCCAATGGCAAAAATGCGCCGGTTGCTGGTGCGCAGCCGGGCATCAACACGAATGGCCCCATTGGCACATTCCACCCCGGCCTGTTCCAGGCCCAGATCATCAATATTGGCGCGCCGCCCCGTTGCGATCAGCAAATGGCTGCCTTCCAGTGTCAGCTCCGCCCCCTTATGCGTCATCGTCAGGCGATAACCGGCACCATGGCGGCAAACCTGTTTTGCCATGGCGTTTTCATACAGGCTGACACCATCATTTTCCAATGACTGGCGGGCAACGGCCACAAGGTCAGGGTCGTCTTTGGGCAGGATATGGCCCTGTTCGATGACGGTGACCCGTGCGCCCAGGCGTTTATGGGCCTGGGCCATTTCAATGCCAATCGGCCCGCCACCAACAATGATCAGATGTTGCGGGCAGCTATTGTTTTCAAAAACGGTTTCATTGGTCAGAAACGGCACATCTTCCAGGCCGGGAATGGGCGGGATGGCCGCGCGTGACCCGGTGGCAATCACAAACCGCTTTGCCCGCACGGTGGTTCCGCCAGCAATCAGGGTATTGTGGCTGGTAAAGCGGGCGGTATCGGTAATCACGGTGCAGCCCAGCCGTTCAAATCGCTCAACCGAATCATGGGGGGCAATACCGGCAATGACATCGCGCACATGGGCCATCACCCCGGCAAAGTCGATTTGCGGGGCGCTGGTGTGAAGGCCAAATTCGTGGCTGCGGGTTATGGCATGGGCATGGTGGGCCGCAGCCAGCAATGCCTTGGAAGGCACACAGCCGGTATTCAGGCAATCGCCCCCCATGCGGCCCTTTTCAATTAAAACCACGCGCGCGCCCATTTGTACGGCACCCGCCGCAACCGACAAACCGGCCGACCCGCCGCCAATAATGCAAATGTCGGTGCTGATTTCGCTGGTCATGATGCGGGGGTTCCGGCCTTGTGTTTGCGGTATTTTTTATAGGCAACCGGGATCAGGGCCAAAACAGCCAGCCCAATGATCGGCGTTAAAATGCGTGGTTCAAAGATCACGCCAAAGTCGGGTGTTTTGCCCTGGTCAAACAGCGCGCCCAAGCCATCGCCGATGGAAACATAAACAAATGTGCCAGGGATAATGCCAATCAGCGTGCCCAGCAAAAAGGCGCGAATTTTAACGCCCAGCAGGGCTGGCACCAGATTGACCAGCCAGAAGGGAAACAGCGGAACCAGACGCAACACCATCAGGTAACACAGGGCATCCTCGGCAAAGCCTTCCTGCATGCGGCGAATGGCATTGCCAGCCTTGGCGTGCATATAGTCATAAAAGGCATATCGCGCGGCCAGATAAACGATCAGCGCGCCAATGGTTGCGGCCAGCACCACATAAATGGTGCCTGCGCTGACGCCAAACAGGAAACCACCCACGATCGTCAGGATTGACCCGGCCGGAAGCGACAGGGCCACCACAACAATGTAAACCAGGATAAACCCAAGGACGCTGAGAACCGGGTTTTGTGCCACCAGATTTTGCAATTCGCCGCGATGAATACGCAGCGTTTCAAATGACAGAAATTCGGTCGCCCCAACGCAATAGGCAATCACCAGCCCGGCCAGCAAAATACCGACAGGAACCAGCCGGCGCAGGGTAAAGCGGCTTTGACCCGGGCGACAGTTTGCAGATGCACTGCAATCGCGCTTGGGGCTTTCGCCAGATATGTGCCGGTTATTGACTGTCATTAAATCGCTCGTTGGTATTCCCGGCTATGAAACGCTTGGCACGGGCAGTGGTTTCCTTGGAAATTTCCTTGCCTGCTGTCCGGTTACTTTGCGGTAATCCGAAAACGTTCCAGTAACAGCATGGCATGTATCATCCTGAGAATAGAGCCTTAATTGCAGTTTGACACATGAACTGCTTTCACCATTGCGTGATGGCAATCTGCGGTTTTGCAAGGGGGCAAAAGGTCGATCAGGGCGGGTCGGTGTTTTCCCTGATGGGGGATATTTACCGATTGTGGCGGGAACAAAAATGTCCTGTAAAAAAGTGTATTTAGCGCGAAACTGGCGTTTTTGTGCGGTTTTGCGCGTGCCGATGTCTTGACGTTGGGAAAAGGCGGGCGTAGTCTGCGCGCTCGTGGGATTTGTTGACCGGCTTGCGGCCACGTTAAAAACCGCTAAAGAGGACAGGATGGCATCGCCCCCCTGACCTGATCATTTGCCGGTCGGGGTTTTTTATGCCCGGTTTGTGAAAATACCGGGCACAGGAGCAAGACGATGACGACCGAAAAAAAGGCTTCCGACAAATGGCGCGCCGCAACCCGTTCCGTACGTGGTGGCACCAAACGCAGCGGTTTTAGCGAAACTTCCGAAGCCATTTTCATGAATTCCGGCTATGTCTATGACAGTGCCGCCGAAGCAGAAGCCTCGTTTGACGGCAGCGGGCCGGAACGATTCGTCTATTCACGTTTTGCCAACCCCACCGTTGCCATGTTCGAGGAACGCCTGGCCCTTCTTGAAGGTGCGCAATATTGCCGTGCAACGGCATCGGGCATGTCGGCGGTTTGGAATGCGCTGGCGGCCTGCACCAAGGCGGGCGGGCGTGTTGTGGGGTCACGCGCGCTGTTTGGCTCGTGCGAATTTATTCTGACCACCCTGTTGCCGCGTTTTGGCGTTGAAACCGAACTGGTTGATGGTACGGACCATGACGCCTGGGAAAAGGCGCTGTCCAAGCCTGCCGATGCGGTTTTCCTTGAAACTCCGTCCAACCCGACTCTGGAAGTGATCGACATTGCCTTTGTTTCCGAACTGGCCCACAAGGCCGGTGCCAAGGTGGTTGTCGATAACGTGTTTGCCACGCCGGTTTTGCAGCATCCGTTTGAACTGGGTGCCGATGTGGTTGTCTATTCGGCGACCAAGCATATTGATGGTCAGGGCCGGTGTCTGGGTGGCGCGATCCTGTTTAACGACAAGGAATGGCATGATAACCATCTGACCCAGTTCCTGCGTCACACCGGGCCAAGCATGAGCCCGTTTAACGCCTGGACGCTGCTTAAGGGGCTTGAAACCCTGAATTTGCGTGTTGATGCCCATATCCGCAACGCGACCGAACTGGCAAATTTCCTGTCCGAACAGCCGCAGATTTCCAAGGTGATCTATCCGGGCCTTGCCAGCCATCCGCAGCATGAACTGGCGATGAAGCAGATGTCGGGTCGCGGTGGCGGGCTGATTGCGCTGGAACTGGCCGGTGGCAAGCAGGCGGCGTTCTCGCTGCTTGATAACCTTCAGCTGATTGATATTTCAAACAATCTTGGCGATGCCAAAAGCCTTGCGACCCATCCCTGGACGACGACGCATCAGCGCGTTCCGGCCGAAGACAAAATCACGATGGGGATCACCGAAGGCATGCTGCGTTTGTCTGTCGGGCTCGAAGATATTGATGACCTGAAAGAAGATCTGTTTGCGGCATTGAACGTATAAAAAACAGCACAATATAACATGCTAGTCGAACGGCCTGCCTTGTGCGGGCCGTTTCTTTTTTGCAGATTTTTGGCACAAATATTAGACTTCCGGCGTTGATACGGGTAGCGGTTAGTGCCGTGACTGTCTAAATGTTTCACAAATGAGAAACAGGTTGTCCGCATATCGCGGAATGATCTGGTCTGGAGTTCTGAATGTATAAGGCTGTAACACATAACATCAGGGTGTCGGTAAAGCCGACTTTTCTTGATGAACAGTCAGACCCGGATCGGCATCGCTATGTCTGGGCTTATCGTGTGTTGATTGAAAATCAGGGTGCCGATGCGGTCAAATTGCTGCGCCGACACTGGAAAATTACCGATTCACGCGGGGCAACCCAGACCGTGGATGGCGATGGTGTCGTAGGTGAACAACCCGTAATCGCGGCGGGCGCCAGCTTCAAATATACCAGTGGTGCACCCCTGTCGACGCCGGGCGGGTTTATGGTTGGTCATTACGTTATGGAAGACCTCGATGGGAACGAGTTTAACATTGATATTCCTGCCTTCTCGCTCGATAGTCCGCACAGTGTTGTCACGTTGAACTAATTTTAAAAATGACAGGGATACTTTGCCGGGGTCAGGTGCAAAGAACCGAACAGGACAGATAAAGAGGAACAAATATGTGCAACGAGGAAACGGCAGCCAACCGTCCCAGCCGCGAAGAGGCTGAAGACGCGGTACGGACATTGCTGCGCTGGGCGGGCGATGATCCCGACCGTGAAGGCCTGCGGGGTACCCCTGACCGTGTCGTGCGGTCTTATGGCGAATTTTTTGCGGGCTATCAGCAGGACCCGGCGGAAATTTTGCGCCGCACCTTTGAAGAAACCGACGGCTATGATGAAATTGTCCTGTTGCGCGATATCCGGGTAGAATCCTATTGCGAACATCACATGGTGCCCATCATTGGTGTCGCCCATGTTGCCTATCTGCCGCGCACCCGCGTTGTTGGCATTTCCAAACTCGCCCGCGTGGTCGAGGTCTATGCCAAGCGCCTGCAGATCCAGGAAAAAATGACATCGCAAATCGCCAACACCATCCAGGAAGAGCTTGATCCCCTTGGTGTTGCCGTTGTCATTGATGCCAACCATCAATGCATGAGCACGCGTGGCGTTCACAAAACCGGCGTTTCCATGGTCACCAGCCGCATGCTGGGCGCGTTCCGCGATGACCCCGTCACCCGCCGCGAGTTCTTCTCCATGATTGGCAAATAACCCGCCTTCATTGTCATGGATGACGATATCAGGGCCGCATCCCCGTGATGCGGTCCTTTTTTATGGCCGGTCGTGATCGTAACAGGGGCGCTTATCGGCTCATTGCGACGGTGTCTGTCGGACAGAGGGGATTAAAACCCGTGTGTCTCGCGAATTTCCGCCAGCAGGTTTTGCGATGTTTCCTCGATCAGGTCGAGGACATGGGTAAAGCCCTGTGTGCCACCATAATAGGGATCGGGGACGCTTTGCCCTTGCCGGGTGGGGTGAAAATCCAGAAACAGTTTCACGCGATCGCGGCGATCTTTGGGGCTGGCACGTTCCAGCGTTTCAAGGTGCCCGTCATCCATGGCGATCAGATAATCGAAATCATCAAAATCCGTTTGCGTGAGTTTGCGGGCCCGCAAGGGCGACAGGTCATAGCCGCGTTTGCGTGCTTCTTCTGTTGCGCGCCGGTCTGCCGGTTCGCCCACATGATATCCGGTCGTGCCACAGCTATCGACGGCGATATGGCGGCCAAGTCCGGCATCCTCGACCATCTTGGCAAAAACGCCATCAGCGGTGGGGGAACGGCAGATATTCCCGGTGCAAACAAACAGAACCCTGATCACGATGCGCATATCCTTTTGTGCAAACCATATTGCAGCATTACATGGCCGGGCGATGGGAAGAAAGCCCCCGTCGGTCTGGGATGCCGGTGCATTCTGGTTAAAATGCCTTTTGTAACAGCTTCGTGATATTTTTTCTGGCAAGGTGACCCGGACGCAGAATGCTTGTAAGATTGCGCCATCAATATTGGGGTGCTTTGCATTAATGCAGGAATTTGTTTCGTTCGGTCTTCAGGGTGCGCTTATTCGTCAGCTTGCATGGCTGCCGCAGGGATATGATCTTGTCCCTGACGCCACAGTCATGACGGCGGGGCGTTTGCGTTCGGTCATGCTGCAGCTTGAAGAGGCAGCAGGTTCCTATGTGCTGGTCAAGCTTGGCCGGCATCTTGCTCTTAAGGAACAGGCACCGGTCCTGACCATGCTGCGTTATGGTGGCTCACCCGATCTGATCGTTGAACGCTGGCGCCGGCTTGAAAGTTATTCTCATGCCCGCGGGCGCACGGAACATTCCACCACCAGCCGGTCAATTACGCTGCATCGTGGTTCGGTGCGCGGGCAGGCCCCCTCACGGGTGGAAAACCTGCTTTTGCATGGTTTTATTGTTGGTCTTCTTGAAGCCATCGGGGTGGAGGGGATTACCAGTGTCATCCTGCCATCTCATGGTTCGGCGGTTACGATGGTGCGCAATGGCAAGCTGGTAAAGGTGCGCGATTTTGCCGGGCGCGGCTTGCGCTGGCGCATCAGCTGGCAAAGCTTTGTGCCGGTGTCCCAGGGGTATCCCTTTATGGCCAATATGCCCGGCACCGCCCCGGCGGCCCTTACCGGGCGGCCGGTTATTCGCAAACTGGCGGCCATTCTGGAAAATGACGTGGGCCGTGGCTGGACGATTGATGAAGTTGCCCACCAGCTTGAAACTTCCGCCCGGACATTGCAGCGCCGGTTGCAAACCGCCAATACCCGTTTTTCCGATTTGCTGCGCCTGACGCGCGTGCGCGAAGCCTGCCGTTTGATCAGCGGAACACAAATGTCGATTGGTGAAATCGGCTATTGGTGCGGCTTTACCGATAATGCCCATTTCTCCCGCGATTTTCGCCGTCTTGTCGGAATGCCGCCTTCTGTTTATCGTGAGGCATCGCTGGGGCATGCGGGGCTGACCCGCGCCTGATCCCTTTCAGATTGACGGGGATGAGAGGCAAAAGGCAGTTGAATGGCAGATTGCGTTCTTGAAATTTCATCCCTGGTGGCGGGGGCTTTGCCGCCGGTTTCGCTGACATTGAATGTGGGCGAAACCATAACCTTGCGCGGGCCATCGGGCATTGGCAAAAGCCGCCTTTTGCGTGCCATTGCCGACCTTGAACCAGCCCAATCCGGCACAGTTTTGCTGCGCGGTAGCGATATGTCGGCGATGCCCGCGCCCAAATGGCGTGATCGTGTGCGCTATCTGGCGGCTGAACCGGGCTGGTGGGCCGAAACACCGCGGGCGCATTTTCGCGAAAGCAGTGCGGTGCAAACCCGCCTTTCTTCTTTGCTGCTGGATGATGCGGTTATGGACCGCAAGATTGCCGAACTTTCCACCGGCGAACGCCAGCGCCTTGCGCTTTTGCGCGGCATGGAGGGCGCACCGGCTGTTTTGCTGCTTGATGAACCAACATCCGCGCTTGACCCCGAAAGCACACTCGCCGTGCAGGAAATGCTGCGCCAATATACTGCGCGCGGAGGTACCATTTTGCTGGTAACGCATAACACGGCCCAGGCCGGCATGATGGGAGACCGGCATTATCACCTTGACCATGAAGGCTGTCGCGCGGTTGGCAGTGCTGATCTGCTGCCGCGACCTCAGGCATCGCATCAGCCCGGTATGGATGGGATGAAGGATTTGCCATCATGATCAATTCCTTCATCCGGCTGGATATTTTTGATGTCGGGCTGGCGGCTGCCCTGTTGCTGGCACATGGGCTGGTATCGGTGTTTTACCGGCTGGGCCTGGGGCGGCGCATTCTGGTGGCGGGCTTGCGCATGGTGGTGCAGCTTTTGCTGCTGGGGCTGGTGCTGCAATATTTGTTTGCGCTGAATGCGCCAATTTGGACGGTGCTGCTGGTGCTGGTGATGGTGCTGTTCGCCGGGCGCGAAGCCACGGCCCGCCAGAAATATCGTTTTACCGGCCTGTGGGGTTTTGCCTTTGGCACCGGGGCGATGGCGGCAGCCTCCACACTGGTAACGGGTTTTGCCCTTGCCACCCAGTTCCGGCCCGACCCCTGGTATGATCCGCGTTTTGTTGTGCCGCTGCTCGGCATGGTGTTAGGCAACAGCCTTAATGGTGTGTCGCTGGGGCTGATGCGCCTTGGCGAAGCCGTGCATGATATGCGCCCCGCGATCGAGGCGCGGCTTGCCCTGGGGGGTACGCGCAAACAGGCCTTTGCCCCGGCAGTGCGTGTTGCCATGCAAAATGGTTTAACCCCGGTTCTCAATTCCATGTCGGCATGCGGCATTGTTTTTATTCCCGGCATGATGACCGGGCAGATCCTGGCCGGGATTGACCCCTTGCAGGCGGTTCTTTATCAGCTACTTTTGATGTTTCTGATTGCCGGTGCCACCGGGCTTGGTGTGTGGTTGGCGGTGCAGTCCGGTGTTTGGCGGCTAAGCGATGCCCGCCACCGTTTGCGGCTGGACCGTCTTGTTACACGCTAGCATTCGCCTGTTAACCGGGCATGTGCGGCAATCATCCGGGTTTGTGGAAAGTTAGGGAATTCTGATGTCCGTCGATAATTATGCCGGTTTTTTACCGCCCGTTTTTGCCAACCGGCCCGATGGCGAAGATGTCACCCTTCGCACCTTTATCGTTGGCGATGCCCTGCCCGATCATGACGTGGCCGATATTCCGCCCGCCCTGCAAATGTTTTTCGATCTGGTAGCACCTGCCATGGAACGGGCCGGTTCCAACGGCTTTGCCCATTTGTGGCTGGATCATCATCCCCATGAACAGCCGGGCTGGCGCCTGTCGGTCGCCCATGTCGGTTCGCTGGCGGAACTCGACGCCGCACTTGAAAAACCGCTGGCGCGACTGGCGAAATCCCTGACGCTGGCTGACTTTGAAACTGCAAACTGGGATGAAACCCGCCCGCTTTGGCGCAAGCGGGCCGAACCGGTACGTCTTGTTTTTTGGGGCAGTTTTGGCCGTCATGTGCGTGCGGTTTTGGGGCATGGCGATGCTTCGGCATTTTATCTGCCGCTGGGCTCGGGCCTGCGCAGTGATCATCCGCTTGCAACCCTGCCTTTGCTCGAAGATATGCTGGGGTCCCGCCAACTGGTGCAGGATGGTGGTATTGGCTTCGAGGCTGCTTTGCAAATCGGTATCGCGCTGGGCCGCAGCCATTTGATTGAAAGCTGGATCGAAGCGGGCGGTGCCGAAAAGGAACCGTTCTTTCGCCCTATGCAAATCTGGCACCAGGCCTGGTTGACCCATGCGGTAATGGATCTCGCGGTTTCTGCCCTTGCCATGTCGGGACAGCCACCTTTACCCGCCCTTGATTATGGTGTTACCGCCACACCGGCCAGTCGCAAGGCCGCCCTGGACGGGCTTTCGGGCTGGCTCACCGGGGTCTTCTTTACCGAAGACCGCCCAGCATTGCGCAATGCCTTTGTTGCCGGGGTGCAAAATGCCGTCTGGCTCGACCCGGATTTGCAGCAATATGTCCAGCCAGCGCAACGTGACGAAATCATTCAGGGGTTGGTGCCCTATTGTCGCTGGTTCTTGGCGATGGCGCTTTATAACCATCTTTCCAATATGGGCGAAGGCCGCGTTAGTGCCGATCAGGCCGGGTTTTACGAATTGCTGATTTTAAGCCTGCCCGAACTTGCCGCCCTTAATGATCTTTCCACCCGGCGCGATATCGAACAGCATATCATCCGCATTGATGCCCCGCGCGCAGCTGCGGCCTTTGATGCGCTTGTCATTCCGTTTTGCGATCTGCTGATGCCGCGTTTGACGCTGGCCGCCACCCGCAGTTAAGGGTGTTGCCGTTGCCCCTGATGCAAAAATGTATCAGGGGCTTCATGCCTCAGGGGGCTTCGCCGCCATCCGGTCCCCAAAAAATCACCCAGGTCACAAAATCATCGGTGAAATCTTCAAACCGGTGATCCATTCCGGCAGGTACAAACAGGACATCCCCGGCACGGCACGGGCTGCGTTGCCCATCCCGGCTGAAAATGCCTGCACCCGATTGAATGATGTAAAGTTCATCCTGGCGGTGCGGTGTCTGATGGTCCTGCTTTTGCGGGGCATAAACCTCCACCGACATGGTGCCACGCTTTAACAGCACATCAAATCTTGGGCTTGTCTGGTTGCGCAAAACCGCCATGGCCTCAGACAGGCTGGCCTGCCATTTATCGGGGCTTGGCATATTCGGGGTTTCCGGCGTGGCGGGCGTGGTGGGCGTGCTGCGGGACGGTGTCATGGGGCGTTCCTTGATCGGGCGGGGATTGGATTGGGTCGTTGCGGTGGCACTGGTGAAATATTCCTAGCTTTTCACACCATAAAAAAGGTCCGCTCCGAAAATATCGGGCGGACCATTTTGTAGGGGTTCAATTTATCCTGTCGAAAGACTTACGAGTAGGATGGCAATTCCCGGCCCGAGACGATCTTGAAGCGAATGGCAAGGCCGCTTACCGCCACCAGGCTGGCAATGGCAATGCCCCAGAACAGGCCGCTGACCCCCAATCCCTGCACAAAAGCCAGGTAATACCCGGCCGGTATCATGACAAAGATATAGGAAAACATGTGCAGCATGGTGGGTGCCCATTTCTCCCCGGTGCCACGCAGCGCATTGATCGCCGCATTCTGCCCGCCATCGGTGGGGAAAATGATCGGCATCAAAATCAGCAGGCCTGACGTTCCGGCAATGACCAGCGCATCTTCGCTAAACAGGTTGGCAACCCAGCCGGGAAAGAAATAAACCGGCAGGCTCAGGCAGAACATTACCACCATGGTTGTGACCAGGCCAATCCAGCCCGCCAGCGCCATGTCGGCCCGGTCGCGGCGGCCATAGGCAATGCCCACCCGCACCGACGTTGCCGATGCCAGGCCCATTGCAAACATAAACATCAGCGCCAGGATCGTCATGGTAATGCCGTAACTTGCGGCGGCAACAATTCCCAGCCGTCCGGCAAAAAGCTGCATCGCCGAAAATGCTGCCGTTTCCATGCCCTGGCTGGCACCTGATGCATAACCCAGCGACCGTGCCTCGCGCGAATGGCCCCACCAGCCGGAAAAACCGTCGCGCAATCCATAAAGGGCATGGTTTTTCAGCATCAAAACATAGGCCAGCATCGCAAAGGCCATCAGCCAGCGAATGATGCTTGATGTCCAGGCAGCCCCACTGGCACCCAGTTCGGGCATGCCAAAGGCGCCATTTACCAGCCCGTAATCCAGAAACAGGTTCACCACATTGGCCAGCAGCATCATGATCATGCCGGGCAGCGGGCGCTGTAACCCTTCCATGAAAAACGAACAGGCCGTGTAAATCAGGGCAGCGGGCATGCCGATTGCCAGAATACGGCCCAGATCTGTGGCATGCAGGGTAATTTCGGCAGGCTGGCCGCTGACTTCAAATAACCAGTTTGTATTCCATGCCAATGCGCCCAAACCAAACCCCAATAGTACGGCATAAGGCAGGCACGCCCGCCATACATGGCCCGCGGCAAGGTAATTTTTACGGCCAACCGCGTGCGATGTCATGATCATGATGCCGGTCAAAAGGCCGACACCTGTCACCAGCAGGGAAATAAACGGGGCATGGGCAACGTTCAGATAGGCCAGTCCCGAACTGTCGTAATTACCGACAATGATGGTATCGACCACCGACATGATCAGCATGCCGATGCGGGCAATCACAACAGGAACGGCCAAACGGAAAAGTTCACTTAAATGCCGCTTCACCCGGTTATTGGGGTAAAGGGGCTGGGGCGAATAATCGGGCGTCATGCCCTTCTGGGGCGTCGTCATTTTCAGACATTTCCGAAATGTGTCCCTGTTTGCCGTGTCCGTGGGTGGCGGTGGCACGGCAATCTTTGCTGGGACATCTTGTTAATAGAGGTCTTCTTATCTTATCGGGGGGATAACGGTGGTCATCAGCGCAGGGTTATCGGTGATAATGCTGCTTACCCCCCAGGACAGCAGGTCACGTGCCCGGTCCGGATCATTTACCGTATAACAGATCAAAGGTACATTATCGCCTGTTATTTCGGCACACTTTTCAGCCGTAAGTTGTTTGTGATCCACATGCAGGGCACTAGCCTTCAGGCGGGCATATTCCGCCTTCCAGTCCGCCGGGATATCCTCAACCAGCCAGCCGCAGTCAAGATCGGGGCAAAGCGCGTCCATAATCGCCACAACATCCTGATCAAAGCTTGATAACAGGATCGGCACATCCTTGCGGTGCGCAATCTCGCGTGCCACTTCGCGCGCCAGCTTCATGGCATCACAACCCGATGGCTTGATCTCCAGATTAACGCCCATGCCAAGGGCGGCCAGGGTATCAAGCGTTTCCGATAATGTCGGAATACGTT
>NZ_CP024199.1:197500-252500 GCF_002844375.1 Thalassospira marina
TTACTGTGATATTCTGGGTTTCACATGCCTTTATGAGCGCCCGGAAGATGGGTTTTGTTACCTTGCGCTTGGTGAGGCCGAGATCATGATTGATCAGATCGGGAAAGGGCGGACCTTTGATGACGGGCACCTGCCACAATCCTATCCGTTTGGCCGGGGGCAAAGAGCTTTAATGTTCAAATCCGTGTGGAGACCATTTCGGGGATGGTTGCAGCGTTGCGAGAGCAGGAGGTCGCGCTTTACCTTGAACCGGAGGACAAATGGTATCGGATTGGAGATGCGGAATCCGGTAATCGCCAGTTTGTAGTCGCCGATCCTGATGGTTATCTGTTGCGGTTCTTTGAGGAACTGGGGGAGCGATCTTGCCAGGGGTGAGGCTGGCTAGGAGGTTTCGGTGTCCTAAGCCCGGTCTGTTTTGCGGCCTTGCTGACGCAGATTAAGGCGTGACATGATGGGGGGGGGCGCTTTCAATTCAGATGGCCGGATAGCCTGAACTATCCGGCCATTTTTATTTGGTTTTAGCTGATTGCGCGTTTGAGTGCCGGAATTCGGCTTAACACCACAAAATCCAGCGCGATGATGCCCAAAAGGGTGAAGCCTGCCATCGGGAAGGCCAGTGACAGGCCAAGCACTGTGACAATTGCCCCTTTCCACAGGGTGATATCTTCGGGCATTGGCGGGGCGACAAGACGCCCGGCACCCCTTGGGCGGCGTTTCCACCACATGACGATGCCGCTAAGGCAAATGGTGATAACGGTGAGCAGAACAACAAAATTCAGCACAAAATTCCAGGTACCTGCCAGGCCTTTATGCAGGCCAATGCCCCATGCCATGAGCTTGGCAACCGGCGAATAATCCTGATAGCGGATATCGGCCAGAATATTACCGGTATAGCGGTCTATATGCAGGGTTCTGTCATTTGAGGGATCAACGCTGTCTTCGTTGCGAGCCTCGGCCATCAGGGTATAGACGCCGGTGTCGCCTTTGGGCAGAGAGACCTTGTATTGCCCGCTAAAGCCATTGCTGTTTGCCCATTGGGCGACAGTATCAAGCGTTACCGGTTGGGAAATGCCGGTTGCACCGGCCTGGGAGCCAGACATGGGCATGCGCGTGGTTTCAAGGCCCCAGGGAACTTCATCAAGCGGACCATGATTGAGGGAACGGTGATTGAGGTCCGAGAGCGGGACATTATCCCATTTTTCAGCCGGAAATGCTGACCAGGGCTGAATGTATTTATCGCCCCATATGCCGGACCAGGCGAGGCCGGAAAGAATGAACAGAACCAGGATCGCCGATACCCAGGTGCCAAAAACGGCATGGAGGGATTTCCAGAAAACCCGTCCTTTAGCCGAGAATTCGGGAATGAAGGCGCGTTTTAACCCGGCCTTTGGCAGCCACATCCACAAACCAGTAATGATGAGAAGCAGGGTGAGGGACGCCGCGGCTTCCATGATGCGATCACCGGTATCGCCAATCATCAGCGAACCGTGAATATCGTTGGCGATGGCATAAAGCGTGGTGGTGGAATCCTGTGAATTCAGGATTTCGCCGCTATAGGGGTTAACCGCGACAGCAATAACCGCGCCTGTATTGCGAATGGCAAAAAAGGCCGGCCGGTTGGGCGCTTCGGGGGAGATATATTGATCAAGATGGCCATCGGGCAACGTAGCCAAAGCGGCCTTGGCCTGTTGTGAAACCGGGAGCGGCTGGCCCGTAGGGATGATATCGGAGACATGGCCGAGCTGATTGGATTGGCCGGTAAAGACCATCATCACCATGCCGGTTGTGGCGAGGATCAGCAGAAATGGAATGACGAAAATGCCAGCATAGAAATGCCACCGCCAGGCGGCCATGTAGAATTTTCGGTTTTCGTTACGCGAAGCATTGGGGGTTGGATTGCGATTGGGCCGCGCATGTGTCGCGGCGTTTTGGGTGCTCATTGTAGAATTTCCATTGCAGAACCGCACGCTGCCGCCATTTCAGGCGCAGGGCGTTGCGATTTAAAACAGGCGATGGCGGCCTTGCCGAAATTTCAGCAGGCTGTGCATCGGGAATGGGGATTGGGCAGGCAGGGGGAAATATCGCGTCTGGTTAGACCCGAAATTATGCCGACTGGAATTTGCCCGTGAAAAATGCCTGCAATGGCGGGCCGCGCGTGGAGGGGCAAAGAACGGCAATACGGGCCGGATGTTCGCTAATGGATGCGGGGATGCAAACAGGAGATGCCGTTCTGTGCAGGACGGGTTCGTCAAAGGTGACGATATCGACCGAGGCCTGGCTGTGAAATGCCCAGTCGCAAAGATTGGTGGCCTTGTCTTCGCTGCCTGATGCCGCGTTTGGAACCTTCACGCTACCATCTGGTGCCAGAATGACCTCGACCGGGCCATAGCCGCTACAGATGACAATTCGGGGCAATCCCTGATCGCTTGGTACAGCCATCGTACCCGGTGCGATGAAGCACAGGATCAGAAAAGGGATCAGGGAGATATGCGTGATCAGGGTATAGAAAGCCGTGCCCAGGCCGGACCTGCGGCGTGGGGGAATAGACGGTTTTGTGCCTTTGGCACTGTCTGACCGGCTTCTATCGCGTGACAACGGATTTTCTCCTGCTAGGGAGCTTTTATCGCGCTTCAGGGCCAGCGGGAAGAAAATTCAGAAAGACTGCGTTATGGACGCTTTTGAGGCCAGGGCGACCCTTTCGGCCTTGTCAGGCGGGGAGAAGGCATAGGGCTGGATTTGATGATATGTGGCGAGGCTTGGGAGTATTCGCACGCAATGCGTGAACAGCAGTGCTGTGGTTTTATCAAAAAAGGCTGCCGTGGGGGCAGCCTTTTTTAAGGTAGCACGTTTTGCGACGTGATCAGGCTGCCTGGTCGGCAAGGGCGCGGGCCATCTGGCTAAGCGCTTCCTGATGTTTTTCGTGTTTGATGCTGGCGAAGTTACGCGCCAGTTCCAGGCACATGCGCTGACGTGCGCTGAGTTCGGTTTCCTGGCTACCTTCCAGCCCTTCATAGAAGTAGCTGACAGGAACACCCAGGACCTGGGAGATTTCATAAAGACGACCGGCAGAAATGCGGTTAATGCCGCGTTCGTATTTATGCGCCTGCTGATAGGTTACACCGATCAGATCGGCCATCTGCTGCTGGCTGAAGCCGAGCATGATGCGGCGTTCGCGAATGCGCTGACCGACATAACGATCGGTATCGGTCGCACGATTGGCACGTTTGGGTTCATCGTTGGGGGAAATTGCATTCATTGCATTGTTATCCGTTATCAACCGCCAGTTATAAAGGTTCCCACCCCGGTCGTCATGTGGCGTCGTAAATGCACCGTCCAGCCAAATCTGTTGGTCTTGATTTATCGAGGGATATGATGTGGCTGGCATCTGACTGGGAGTCAGATATCGTTCTTAACGAACCGAAGGAAGCTAGGTATATAGGTCAATTGGTCTGTCTTTGTCTAGTGCGATGGGCGAAAAAAAGACAGAGGCTTCTGACCCATAGGGTGTGAAAAAGGCCGCATAGCTGACATGCATCTTTTGAATGATCACAGGTTGCACAGGGTTTTCGGCGGGCAGCAATTGCCCCAAAAGTTGTGCCAGAAAAGCCGAGCTGCCACCGGGAAAATGATAGTCTAACCAAGGCCCTCCGCCTTGATTTATCGCCAAATTCTTATGTGGCGCTGCAGCATGTTCAACCCTGATTCCACGCGCACTGCTTGTGCCGGTACTGCTGGTTACCGGCAGTCTGGGAGTGGGGGCGAGTGAGGCAGAAAGGGCCATTTTGCCTTCTTATCCTGCGGGTTTAAATCACGATTTTTTGAAGCCTTTGAGTTGCACACCCACCGGTTTCGACGGGTATTGATGGAGTCATTTGTCAAAATCCGGTGTTGCGGATGCAAAATCTGCCCGCGTCGTTTTGTCCAAAAGGCCAAATTTCGACCGCGCAGGGCAAATCTTGCCGGTCGAATCGCCGGATTTTGAAAAATCGCCACTTAAGAAAATTTTGATGCAGGAACAGTGCCGAATCAGACAGGGGTTTTGATTTTGGCGGGCGCTTTGTGACGGAAGAGTGCCGACGCTATTGATGGGCGATGGTTCTGGTGTGAGGCGCTGCAGCAGGGAGGCGTTAAGGTATAAGTCTGGAAAGTCAGGCCCGAGCAAGCGTTTCGAACTCTGATGCGGCGGAGTAAGGTGGCCCAAAACAACAAACCCCGGGGATGAACCCGGGGCTGTTTTAAAAGGCAATTTTATGTGTGGCCGTTTTGTGCGCGGATGCGACGGCAGCTTTATTTGCGGGTTTTACCCTCGACAAGATTGTTAAGCTGGGCCTGCATCGCTTCAAGCTGGGATTTCAGTTCGTCAAGGGAAGCATCGCGAGCAGCAGGTTCGGGCGTTGCCGGGCGCGGGGTGGTGCTGGGCGCGGTGCCGTTATTCTGGGCGCGTTCCTGTTCCTTGGCGAGGAAGGGCGAGAACATTTTCATCGTCTGTTCAAACAGAGCCATGTTCTGTTTGTTCATTTCCTCGAACTGACCAAACGGGAACATGCCATGCATGGTGCCCTGCATATAGTCGCGCATCTGTTCCTGGTTATGGGCAAAAGAGCGCATCGACTGTTCAAGATAGCTTGGGATCAGGCCCTGCAGGCTGTCACCATAAAAGCCGATCAATTGACGCAGGAAGCTGATGGGCAGAAGGTTCTGGCCCTTGTTTTCTTCCTCGACAATGATCTGGGTGAGAACAGGACGGGTGATGTCATCGCCGGTTTTGGCATCGTAAACGACAAAATCGGTGTTTTCCTTTACCATCTGGGCAAGATGGTCAAGCGTGACATAGGAACTGGTCGCGGTGTTATACAGGCGCCGGTTGGCGTATTTCTTGATGACAACGCGATCCGGATCATTGGTGTTTTTTGTGGTCATGGCTTGTTCCCTGCTTCCCTGTTTCCCCGACGTGCGGTTTGAAAACCGGCTTCTTGTCGTGTGATCGTGCGAGCGCACAAATTGCCTTGTGGCGCAGCATATTGCCTGCTGCAATTGCTAATGCCATTTGCAAGAGTGCCGCGTAATTGCAAACCTGTCCAGTATTCAACGTCGGGTGCATTGCAAAACAGGACGTGTTTTTGCCTTGTTGCCGCGCAAAACGGGATTTGATTTTAACAAAACCCGTATCGGCCTATAGTGGAAGTACGCGCGGCGGGAAGACGCGCGGGAAAAAACGGGGATGGTAAAACGGCCATGGCGGATCAGCGCGGAAAGAAAAGTTCGGGCGCAAAAGGCGCTAAAAATGCTGCGCCCGGAAAAAAGCCGGCAGGTAAAAATGCGCGCCTGACAACGGCCGATGATGCGCAAAATCCTGGCAGCGATCGTGTTCCGGCACCAAAGCCACGCGCCCGGAAGGCATCTGCGACCCAGGCTGATCATGCCAGCGCCCATTCCAAAACCCGCAGGACAGATGCAGTCCCCAAGGAAAACACCAAGGAAAACACCAAGGAAGACACCAGGGAAAGCAGCAAGAGCCGCAGCAATGTTGTGCGTAAGGATGTGGTGAAAAACGCCAAACCGCAGAGTTCGGCCCCGGCCAGCTCGCTTGATGAGGAGGCGATAAAGTCGCAAGGGACGAAAGCACCGCGCCGGGCAGCAGGAGCGAGCAGGGCGGCGGCTGAAACGGCCTTAGACGCAACCATCACAGCAGGTGAAGCGGCGGAAAAGGTGGAACGGGCCGCCGCAACAGGAAGCGACGATGCACCCGGCAAGGCAGCAGGGCAAAACAGGGATGCCGGACAGGGTGCGACGGATGCGGCAAAGGATACTGACGCGCAGCACAACCCGGCAGACCCGGATGTGCTGGCCGATCGGTTCTTGGAATTATGGCGTGCCCAGGTGGCCGCAACGGCAGGCGGAAGTGATGCGGCGAGTGCCATTGGCCGGTTATATGCCGGATTGGGGGCCGACACGTCGCGCCTTGCCGAGGGGTTTGAAGCCTGGGGACGGCTGATTGGGCAAATGGCAACCGGACAGGCCCCGGTGCAAAACCCGTTTGCGCCGCCGCCGGGATTGGGGGCGATGGGGGCTGGTGGTGCCGGGCATGCCGGTGCCGCAAATTCCAGTGTGGGTGACAGCGGGGGTGCCAGTGCGACCAACCCGTTTGCCGCAGGACTGGCAGGTATGGGGATGCCGGGCGCATTTGACCCGATGGCAATGATGCAAAAATTTGCCGCACCCTTTGTAAAGCCAGCCGCAAAAACGGATACCGCACAGCCGACGACGGGCAGCGCAAACAATACTGGTGCGCAGGGTGATGATGCGAGCCCACCCGGTGACGGACATGGCCAAGCCCAAGCCCAAGCGCAAACCCAAACCGAGCGGAGCGGGAACAGCGCGGATGCACCGGCAGGGGAAGGCGACGGCATCAGACCCGAAACGCCGGACGGCCAGGATAACGGACAGATTGTGGGTTCACCCGATGACAAGCGGGCTGGGGCGTTAGCGGGATCGGGCGCAGAGAATAAAAGCAGCAGAAAAGCCAGCGGCGGGGAAGAGGACGGAGATGAAAATGGGCGAGAACAGAGAGAGCTGGGCGAAAACACCGACCCGTCGCGCGGGGCCAAGGCCGCTGGCGATGCATCTGGCCGTCGAGATGACGAGCTGGTTGAGCTCGCGCGCCGCATTGCCGCTCTTTCGGAAACAATTGATGCCCTGGAAACCGGAATTGACGATGGCAGCGGAAAGCCTGTGTCAGGAGATGAGCCAGCACAGTAATGATGTGATGGGCCAGGCCATAGACCGTGCGGCCTTTGCCCAGCATTCAGCACTGCATGATGGCATTCGCCGCTATCAGGCTCATCCCTATTGCCGGGGCGAGGATGATATGCCCGTCATCTGGCAGGAGGGGGCAAGCCGGATTTATGATTATGGTGCGGAAGCTGGCGGGGATTGCCCCAAGGGGGGCATTTTGCTGGTGCCGTCGCTGGTGAACCGGGGATATATCCTGGATTTAAACCGCAAGCGCAGCTTTGCCCGCTTTCTGGCGCAAAACGGTTATCGGCCCTTTTTGCTTGATTGGGGATATCCGGGCGCGGATGAGCGTGATTTTGGCCTTGATGATTTTATTGCCGGTCGGCTGGTTATGGCCCTGCAGGATATGGCAGAGCAAAATGGCGGCCCGTTGCCGGTTGTGGGCTATTGTATGGGTGGGGTGCTGGCAATGGCGGCCTGCCTTTTGGAACCGGCACAGGTATCAAAGCTGATATTGCTGGCAACCCCATGGGATTTTATGGCCGCCGGGCCAACACAGGCGCGCATTGCTGCGGCCTTTGCGCCGACTTTGCCCCATATGCTGTCAGTCCATGATGAATTGCCGGTCGATGTGTTACAAACCCTGTTTGCCAGCCTTGATCCTTTTATGATTGGCGAGAAATTTCGTCGTTTTGCCGCGATGGACCCGCAATCGGCACGGGCGGAAGATTTTGTCGCCCTGGAAGACTGGCTAAATGATGGTGTGCCATTAACCCGCAATGTCGCGGTTGATTGCCTGATTGGCTGGTATGTGGAAAACCGCCCGGCAAAGGGGCAATGGGCGATTGATGATATCCCCATGACCCCGGCTGATGTCAGTTGCCCGACATTGGTGGTAATCCCGGAAAATGACCGTATCGTGCCGCCGGAAAGTGCGCTGGCTTTGTATGAAAAACTGGATGCAGGTATTCGCACGGCACACCGGCCATCTGCAGGGCATATCGGCATGATGGTGGGATCGCGCGCACAGTCATCGACCTGGCAGCCGGTGATTGACTGGCTGGAGAACGCCTGAAATATAAAACCCCGCCCGAAAAACAGGCGGGGTTTTATGTTGGAGATCGCTATGAGCCATTTGCCGTAACCAGCAGAGTGACGTTATTGCCCCTTCCAGTGTGGCGGCAGGGCGGCATCCCAGCCTGGCATTTGTTCCATGCGGGCAAACCAGCGGCCAATTGCCGGGAAGTGCTTGGGTATGTCATGCAGGTTCAGGCCCAGTTCAATGGCATCGGGGCGTTGCCCGGCCCGTTCAAGAACCTTAAGCGTGGTGATGGCGCAAATATCAGCCGCACTAAGGGTTTCGCCTGCCAGATAGGGCGTTTGGGCAAGGGTATCTTCGATCCATTGCAGCGACTGGCGGGCGATTTTCGCATTTTCATGAATATCCACCCGGTCGGTTTGTGCATAACCCTGGAAAAGCGGGCGGACAATGCCGTCTTCGACCGGGTCGCGCGTGTAATTGATGGTTTCAAAAATGCGCTGCCAGACCAGCCCGGCCTGATCGGCGGTTTCGCCAAACAGTGGCTTTTCGGGATGGGCCTGTTCCAGCATGGCTATGATCGCGATGGATTCATGAATGGCCGTTGTGCCGGTGTGAAGGGCAGGCACCTTGCCACGCGGATTAATGGCAAGATAGGCATCGGATTTATGTTCACCCTTTGAGGGATCAAGCCGGTGCGAGTTATAGGCGATGCCCTTATATTCAAGTGTCAGCATGGTGCGCCAGGCATTGGGGCTGCCGCTGATCCAGTAAAAATCGTAGGCCATTTTTCATCCTTTGAATGCGGGTCGTTACCGGGCTCAGCCGGCAGCGCGGGGGATGAGAGACGTTAGGATGCGGGGCTTTGGCGGTTCAACCGGCAAAATTCGACAACACTTGTGCGTTTTTCAACCACATCCCGGCACTGGTGCGTGCGGGGGAATGTATTATGTCAGGCATGGCGGAACGTGGCAGAACAGGACCTGAAATATGATCGACTGGGATGATGTGCGGTATTTTCTGGCTGTGGCACAGTGCGGGTCGGTGCGTGCGGCAGCAGAGCGATTAAAGGTCAATCATTCCACGGTTCTGCGCCGGATCTCGCAGCTTGAAACCCGCCTGGGTGCGCAGATGTTTGAACGTTTGCCATCTGGCTATCAATTGACCGATGCCGGGGAAGACATTTTGCTGCTGGCCGCGCAAATGGAGGCAACATCAAACGCGCAGGAAAGCCGGGTATCGGGCCGCGACCAAAGTGTACGGGGGCTTTTGCGCATTACCCTGCCGCCGCCCGTTGCCACCTATTTGCTGATGCCCGCTTTTGTCGAATTTGCCCGCCTGTATCCCGATATCGAGATGGAGGTTATGTCGCGTGATGACCCGGTGAATTTAACCAACCGCGAAGCCGAAATTGCCATTCGCGTGGTCTATAACCGTGAAAACCTGCCTTTGAACCTGCATGGGTTAAAAGGCCCCGATGTAATGGGCGGGGTCTATATTGCGCGTGATCTGCTTGGGGACTGGCAGGCTGGCAGTGTCTCAAAGGTGCGCTGGATTGTTAAAAAACGAAATGGCGTGCCAGACTGGGCCAGGGAAGGTGATATTCCCTTTGCCGATGTACCCTTTGTGACGACTGATACGGAAGCCCAGATTATTGCCCTGCGTCAGGGCCTTGGGGTGGCGTCGCTTCCATGTTTTATCGGCGATGCGGACCCCGCGCTGATACGGGTGCCGGGATCATTGCTGCGTCAACATGGCACTTTATGGCTGCTAACCCAGGGTGAAACCCGCAAAACCAAACGGGTACGCCTGTTTACCGAATTTATTGCGCAAAAACTGGCGGGGTATGAAGCCCTGTTAAACGGGACATCGATTGTGCCCTAGGCGTGCATCCGGGTATGGGGGGCAATGAAACCAGCCCCGAATTTGAAATGCCAGAGCTGGTAAGCGGCCGTTTGTGTTGTTCGGGGTAGTTTTAAACCGGGCCAGTACCCTGGGTTTGTTCCTCAAGCGGGCGGGAAGGGGTGCTTTGCCAGCGCCGGGTAAAGCGGGCAAGCAGCATCATGATAATCAGGGTCAGAACCACGCGCCCCACCAGAACCACCCAGATATTTGCCCCCAGGGCCAGCATGATGATCGTATCCTCGATCAGGGAATGCGACAGCGACAGCCAGGCAAGCGAAAGAAACAGGGTGCGTGGGGCAAAGTTTTTTTGCCGGGCTTCATCAATGATCAGTGCGCCACCATAGGTCAACCCCAGTAAGATCCCAATGGTGGTTACCGGTGCGGCATCACGCGACAGACCCGATATGCGCAAAACCGGCAAAAGCGCAGTGGTGAACCGTTCGGTGATGCCGGTTTTTTCCAAAATATCAAGCAGCACCAGCAAACCGGCAATGATGGCAAAACTGGCAAGCAGCGAATAAACTGTGCCTTCGATCCAGCCCAGCCACCCGGCCCAGCCTGCCTGGTTTGCCGCATCATCGACATTGGCAGCCATCCAGGACAGGTCAATTTTTTCGGCCAGAAAGCCGGTGTGGCGGCTGATCCAGGTGATAAGGGCCGCATAAAAAAGGGCGGAGAAAACCCGCAAGGCGGCGGTTGCCCAAAAACTGGCACCGGCCTTTTTGACGACGGCCTGTTCAACGGGAATGCCATGGGCAAACAGCATCATGGCGCATAGCGCGCTAAGCTGTGCCGATGTCATGTCAAGATGCGGGGCCAAACCGGCAATGACGGCGACCGCCCCGTAAATATTGATCAAAAGGCAGCTTGCCCAGATCAGCCCGGCTTCGGGCGGCATGCCGATCAGCGACATGACCGGGGTTAAAACACCCGATGCCATTTCAACTACCCCCATCTGATCGGCGATGCGCACAACCAGCATGATCGGCACCATGACCTTTGCCAGGGTTATGAAAAGGCGGCGACTGCGCGATAGAAGCGAAAGCAGATAGGGCTGCATAATGACCTGATGCTAAACGGATAATCGGGTTTTCTGCATCGGTCATGTGTATGGTCACAAGCCGCTACAGGGCGGATAAATGCGTGTTTCGGCTGCCACATTAACGGGAAATGATGCCGTGTGGCGGCGTTGTTTGGTGTAGGCGTGCGAATATTCGGCGTATTTTTGTATTTTGGCGCTGATATTACGCGCATCGCTGATCGGCCAGCACATTGCTGTCTTCCGGGCAAATAACATGAAGCGGCAGCATCCTCGATCGGGCGATAGGGAAAGCTGTTTTATTTTAAAGGTTTGATCGCCACTTTGCGGATTTGTGAAGTTTGCCGCATCGGTAATTATTTGATTGCATGGGGGCATGTTTATACCGCAGGCTGATGTTTTAGCGCGTTGTGACGCTGGTTTTCGGCGTTATCGCGTGCTTGGGCGCCAAATGAGTGTGTGGGGCGGGATGGAGCTTGATCAGATCGATATTCGTATCCTGCGGCAATTGCAGGCGGATGCGGATATTGCGACCAACCGGCTGGCCGACATGGTTGGGCTTTCGCCATCAGCCTGTTTGCGCCGTGTGACCAAGCTTAGACGTGACGGGGTGATTGCGCGTACCGTGGCAATCATTGATCCTGCACTGGTGGGGCGACCTTTAACCGCCGTGATCACGCTGGAATTTGCCCTGCATGGGCCAAGCCACCGGCAGGAATTTATCGAAAAGGTACGCAAACTTTCGGCGGTGCGGCAATGCTTTATGGTAACGGGCGAAGTTTCCTGTGTGCTGACGCTGCATATGCGCGACATGGATGAATATCTCGCCCTGACAGACGAGCTTTTTAACTCTGATCCGAATGTCGAATGGTTTCGGACCTATATTTCTGTTCAAACAGTAAAGGATGATCCGGGCGTGGCGTTTTAGGGTGCCGCTGCCTATGTCGTTTTCAGGTTCCCGTAACGTAAATTTATTGGAGCTGGCCGCGCCACAACCTGTACGAAAGAGTCATGGATCAATGCTTGGCTTTTCATTGTGGCGCGATAAGATCAAAACTGGTTCGGTCGACTGAGCGAACGGGCCGGAGGTAAACGCAAAACAAAATGTTTCGGAGGGTTTCATGACCGAGGTCGTAATTGTTGGTGCCGCACGCACACCAATCGGTGCATTCAATGGCACGCTGTCTGGTACCCCGGCGCATGAGCTGGGAACCATCGCGATCAAGGCAGCCCTGGAGCGCGCTGGCGTTGAAGCCGATGCCGTGGACGAAGTCATTCTGGGGCAGGTTCTGACTGCCGGTGAAGGGCAGAACCCGGCCCGTCAGGCGGCACTGGGTGCCGGTATTTCCGAAGGGGCCACTGCCTTTTTGATCAACCAGGTTTGTGGTTCGGGCCTGCGTACCGTTGCCCTTGCTGCCCAGCAGATTATGGCTGGTGATGCGACCATCGTTGTCGCGGGCGGCCAGGAAAATATGAGCCTTTCGGGCCATGTCGCGCATCTGCGTGACGGTCATCGTATGGGCGATGTCAAATTCATCGATACGATGATCAAGGACGGCCTGTGGTGCGCCTTTAACGGCTATCACATGGGCAATACCGCTGAAAACGTTGCCTCGAAATGGGATATCAGCCGCGAAGAGCAGGACGCCTTTGCCGTTGCCTCGCAGAACAAGGCCGAAGCCGCCCAGAAAGCTGGCCGTTTTGCCGATGAAATTGCCCCGGTCACCATCAAGCACCGTAAGGGTGAAACCGTTTTTGATGCCGACGAATATCCGCGTCATGGCGCATCGGTTGAAGGCATGGCCAAGCTGCGCCCGGCCTTTGACAAGGAAGGCACGGTTACCGCTGGTAACGCATCGGGCATCAATGACGGGGCGGCTGCCCTGGTTCTGATGTCGGCCGAGGAAGCCAGCCGCCGTGGCCTGACGCCGCTTGCGAAAATCAAAAGCTGGGCGACTGCCGGTGTTGACCCGTCGATCATGGGGAGCGGGCCGATCCCGGCATCGCGCAAAGCCCTGCAGAAAGCTGGCTGGAACGCCGAAGACCTTGACCTGATCGAAGCAAACGAAGCCTTTGCCGCACAGGCAATTGCTGTTAACCGCGATATGGGCTGGGATACCGATAAGGTCAACGTCAATGGCGGCGCCATTGCACTGGGCCATCCGATTGGCGCATCGGGCGCGCGCGTGTTTGTAACCCTGCTGCACGAAATGCAGAAACGCGATGCGAAAAAGGGCCTTGCGACCCTTTGCATCGGTGGCGGTATGGGCATCGCGCTTTGTGTTGAACGATAAATGATATCGGGCGGGATCGGGCAATGTTCCGGTCCCGCCCCTTATTGGTGAAAGTGCCAAAATAAAAGGGCGCATGACCCTGGCACGGACACAGCCAGTAGGGTGTTGCTGGTTTTTATTTTTCAACTTCTGATATGGATCATGGCCGCGTTTTGGCTTTCTGGTTATGGTGAAAGCTGGCCTGATCTGGCGGACGAAGGCAAGTAACGACGCGGTTCTGGTAAAACAGGGCTGATTTTAAAAACTGTTTCTAGGGAGGTCTGCAATGACCCAAATTGCACTGGTTACCGGTGGTACACGCGGCATTGGCAAGGCGATCAGCCTGGCTCTGAAAAATGCGGGTTTCAGCGTTGCAGCGAACTATGCCGGAAATGACGACGCCGCCCGGAAATTTAGCGAAGAAACCGGCATTGCGACCTTTAAATGGAGCGTTGCCGACCCTGAAGCCTGCGCACAGGGCATCAAGCAGGTTGAATCGGAAATGGGTCCGGTTGATGTGCTGGTCAATAATGCCGGCATCACGCGTGACGGTTTCATGCACAAAATGTCGATCGAAGGCTGGCAGGCGGTTATCGAAACCAACCTGGGTTCGCTTTTTTATATGACGCAGCCGGTGCTTGAAAGCATGCGTTCGCGCGGGTATGGCCGCGTGATCAATATTTCCTCGATCAATGGTCAGGCCGGTCAGATGGGGCAGACCAACTATTCGGCGGCAAAGGCCGGTGTGCATGGCTTTACCAAGGCCCTGGCACAGGAAGTGGCACGCAAGGGCATTACGGTCAATACCATCGCGCCGGGCTATATCAATACCGACATGGTTGCGGCTGTGCCGGAAAAGGTTCTGGAAAGTATTATCGCCAAAATCCCGGTTGGTCGCCTTGGCGAAGCTGACGAAATTGCCCAGGCGGTTCTTTACCTTGCCGGGCCGAATTCGGGCTTTATTACCGGTTCGTGCCTGTCGATCAATGGTGGGCAGCATATGGGCTGATTGCCCTGCCTGAAAAAATGCATTTGGCCCGAAACACGGGCTTATGTGGCAACACCCCGGCTGGTCCGGGGTGTTGTTTTTTATCAGGTTATAATGTGTGTCGGGGTGGTGCTGTGCTGGTTGCCGGGGCGTTAAGGGCGTGAATGAATGGTCGTGGCTGTTGGCCTGAACAGTCACCTTCCACCTTTTGGCTTATAGGGTGGTGGAACAAGTGCGCTACGGTCGTCGTTATGCTGTTTATCCAAACCAGCATGAATGTCAGGCGGGCGGCAATAATGAACAAAAAAACAATATCGCAACTGCGCGACAAGGGGCCTTCCACATCAGGCAAGGCAGGCGATGAAGCCAGCAACCCGGCAACCGGCACCCTGACCACACACCGCATGGTCAATATTTCCATTATCGGTCTGTTTGTCATGTCGGTTTGTGGTGTGTTGTATTTTGCCCAAAGCCTGTTGTTGCCCGTGGTGCTGGCAGCCCTGTTTTCCCTGATTTTATCGCCGGTTGTGCGCTGGTGTTACCGCCGGGGTGTTCCCGAATCGATAACGGCCTTTGTGCTGGTTTTTTCCATGACATCCAGTGTCCTTGCCGGTGGATACTGGCTAAGCGAGCCGATATCGCACTGGATCGAAGATGCCCCGCGCATTGAACAGCGCATGCAGCTTAAACTGGCGGAAATGGCGGGCACGATTGAAAATATTCAGGAAGCGCAGCGCAAGGTCGAAAAGGCAACCCAGCGCGACACCAAGCCCAATGTGCAGGAAGTGGTGGTCAAGGAACCCAACCTGCTAAGCCAGGCAGCACAGGGTGCGCCGGAAATTTTTGGCGGTATTGGCCTTACCATCGTTTTATTGCTGTTGATGCTGGCATCGGGCGATATGTTTTACGAAAAGCTGATCAAGGCCCTGCCAACATTCAAGGATAAAAGGCGCGGTTTGCGCATTGCCAAGGATATTGAACGCGAAATTTCGCGCTATTTGCTGACGGTGTTTGTGATTAATGCCTGCCTTGGCATTTGTGTGGCAATTGGCCTGTCATTTACCGCCATGCCAAACCCGGTTCTGTGGGGGCTGGCGGCGGCTTTTCTTAATTTTGTGCCCTATCTGGGCGCGCTGATTGGTATTGGCATTGTTGCCATTGTGGCGATGGTGTCATTGCCTACCCTGGGCGCGGCATTGATCCCGCCGGCCATTTATCTGACCTGCACGGCGATCGAGGGACAATTGATTACCCCATCCCTGGTGGGGCGACGTTTACAGATCAATTCGGTGGCGGTGTTTCTGGCGATTGCCTTTTGGGGCTGGTTGTGGGGGGCGGTCGGCATTTTTATTGCCGTACCGATGCTGATTATCATCAAGGTGTTTTCCCACCATGTCGAAGGGCTGGGCTGGCTTAGCGAATTTTTGGGTGCGCGCGATAAACACCTGCCACCTGAAGACGCCTGATCATTTGATCATCCTTATTAACGCATCATCACGTTTTTGTTGGGTCTGCTTTGCGACTGGACATGCCCGGCGCGGACATGCCAATAATTTCCCACGCCCAGACGGGACGGGGGCCGGATGGGCCGGATTGGGGCTTTGGCCCAGGTCGCGAAGATGGAGCCGACATGAAATTTGCGTTTATCCCGGTGCAGGAACGCGGGCAGGTTGACCGCCTGCTTGAACAGGTTGCCCGGCGTTTGATTACGGAAGGGGCCAGCCTGGCCGGTGTGGTGCAGATCAATGCCGAACGCGAAGGTGCCCGGCATTGCGACATGTTCGTGCAGGTCCTGCCCGATGGGGCGCAATTTGATATTTCCCAGAAACTGGGCAATGAATCCCGTGGGTGCCGCCTTGATGTCGGCGCGCTGGAAGATGCGGTCGCGGCGGTCAAAGCATCGCTTGAAAACCGGCCCGAAATTGATTTGCTGGTGATTAACAAATTTGGCAAGCATGAATCCCAGGGGCGCGGTTTTCGCGACCTGATCGGACAAATGCTGATGAATGATGTGCCCGTGCTTTTGGGGGTGAACCCGATGAACCGCGAGGCATTTGACGCCTTTTCGGGCGGTGATGCCACCGAACTGCCCGTTGATGAAGACGCCGTTTATCGCTGGTGCCGGGAAAACAGCCTGCAAACGGCGTGAAATTGCCGGGTTTTATTCTCCCATATCTTTGGCGGCATGTTCCAGCCGGGCCAGGTCTTCGGGCCGGTTGATATTGGCAAACAGCAATTCTGCCAGGGCCGGATTTTGCGGCGCTGCTATTTCCACAATTTTGGCATTACCACCATCAAGGGCCAGGCGCACCCGGCGCTGGTCCTGTGCCAGCAGCGCCGAAATTATCGGTGCAATATCCCGGTGCCAAAGCGATGCCAGATAATGATCGCGGCCCTGATAGCGGGCATGGGCGGCCAGGGTTCTTTGGGGGGCTGCATGTTGTGCGGTCTGCCCATTTTCTGAAACTTGCGTGATGGCGGCAAATAGCAGGCCGGGCAGGCCGCTGGGCAAAAACGGGCAATCCACGGCATAAACCGCCAGCCAGTCGCTGTTTGCAGGCAGGTTGTTTAACCCGGCTAAAATCCCCGCCATTGGGCCCAGTCCCGGTTGTGGGCAATCGGCAATTACTGGGCAATTATGGGCCGCATATTTTTGCGGGTCTTCATTGCTGGCAATTAAAACATGGCTGCAATCGCGCCGTGCATTGGCGATGGCATGGTCAATCAATCGCCGTTGGCCCAGCATCCGAAACGGTTTGTTCCCCCCCATGCGCGATCCTTCGCCCCCTGCCAGTACAAGGCCGGTGAAAATGGGGGTAGTTGCATCTGCATCGGGGATGGGGCTGGTATTTTCGGTCATGAAGCGGGGCCGTTGACGGGGTTATTTCGCGGCACGCTGGGCCTGTTCCCAGTCCAGCAGGGCGCGCAGGCCATCCTGCAGGGAGACATCGGCAATATGGCCGATTTCGGTGTTAAGGCGGCTGGGATCCCCCTTGGATCGCATGATGTCACCCTGGCGGGCATCGCGAAATAGCGGATCGCCGCTTTTGCCCGCCAGATGGGTGATTTCACGGGCAAGATCAAGGATCGATACTTCCTGCCCGCGGCAGACATTGGATTTGATGAAGCAGGGCTGCGTTGAATTTTGCAGATATTTCATGGCCTGATGCAGCGATGCCGCCACGTCGGAGACAAAAACGAAATCGCGGGTTTGCTCGCCAGTGCCAAAAATCTGAAGCTGGCGGTCAGACAGGGTGTGATTAACGAAAATCGAAATCACACCGCTATAGGGCGATGACGGGTCCTGGCGCGGGCCATAAACATTGAAAAACCGCATCCCGGCAAAGCGCATGCCATAGGCCAGCGATGCCAGCCCAGCATGGACTTCGTTTGCCAGTTTATCGGCACCGTAAAATGAAATCGGCTGGGGAATTTCGTTTTCTGACAGGGGAATGGCGGTGTTGTTGCCATAGGTCGCGGCAGATGATGCAAAAACCACCGGCAATTTGTCGGCATCCTTTGCCGCCTCGAAAACATTTACCGCCCCTTGCGAATTCACATTGTGGGTTTCGCCCCAGCAATCGATGCTTTTTTGTACCGATGCCACAGCGGCAAGGTGAAACACACCATCGCACCCGGCAATGGCCTGGCGGATCATGGCAGGGTCGCAAATGCTGCCAACAATCAGTTCTGCCTCAGCGGCCAGGTTATGGCGGTGGCCGGTCGAAAGATCGTCGAGCACACGTACATTATCGCCATTTGCCAAAAGCCTGTCGGCCAGGTGTGACCCGATAAAGCCTGCCCCGCCGGTAATAAGGTATGTTGCCATGATCGCTGCCTGCCCGAACTGTTGAACTAAATGTGATCCCTAAACCTAGGTATATCTATATTGAATTTCACTAGACTTTGCCAATTTTCACAGACAAAGCATTGGAACTTTTCGAGAGTTCGCCGTACCTTTCGGTATAGGAAAGAGATCTTCAGGACCAGCCTGCGAACTGGAACCATATAAAACAGGGTTTGATACGTGACGGCTGATACCCCGAAACCGGAAACACACGGCGACCAAACCGCCAAAGCCAAGCTGACGATGAATAAACGCCTGTTTATGGGTGCCTTTCTGGTGCTGTTTGCGGGGCTTTTGATCAGTTTTAACGTTTATGTGCGGGTTGTGCTGGATGCGCGCGCGATTCAGGGGGCGTTTTCGGACCTGAATGCGATGCTGAAAAGCTATTCTGACCAGTTTGAGCAACGCACGCGCCTGTCAGCAACGGTTCTTTCCGGTTTGGCTGATAAAATTGGCAGCGGGCAGTTTTCCCAGCGTGAAGGTTATATTCTGCTGCGTCAGGCCGCCGAAAGCCTGGAACTGATTCGCGTTTTGGGGGTGGCGGACCGTAACGGCAATATCATCCTTTCATCGCGCGGCGCGATTCCGCCCAAGGTCAATGTCAAAGATAATGCCAGCATTTCCTATTTCCTGAATGGCGGCAAAGACCCCTGGTATTTTGATGGCCCCTATCAAAGCCGGATTGATGGCAAATGGCAGGTGCTGGTTTCCGCCCCGGTTTATGATACCGAAGGGGATGTCAGCGGGGTTATTGGCGCGGTTATCGACCCGAAAAACATTCTTGAGCCGCTTGAGCGCGTGATGTTGCCCGATGACGCGCTTGTATTAATGAACGAACGTGGCGAACAGATTGGCACCATCCCCTATCAGGAAGGTACGGTTGGCCAGAAGGCACCGTTTAGCGGCCTTGGAGCCCGCAGCATTGCCGCAAATGGTGCGGCATCCGACATGCGCCGCGATGCCGATGGCAACCAGTTGCTGGTATCGGCGCGGTCCGTTCTGAATGGCAAGGTCAGCGTTGTTCTGACCCGCCCGCTGTCACAGGCCCTAAAGGGCTGGCAGCTTTTTGAACTGGCATCGCTGATTGCATCAATCGTGCTGTTTTTGCTGGTGGTGTTGGGCTGTGTTGCCTTTGCCTATTACGATGTGCAGCAAAAGCGCAATTTTGACCAGCTGTCACGCCTGAACGGTAAAATTCGCGAAGAAGCGGCCAAGGTCGCCGAACTGGCACAGGTGAAAACCAATTTCCTGGCGAATATGAGCCACGAAATCCGCACGCCGATGAATGCGATTATCGGCCTGTTGCATTTGCTGGGTTACACCAATCTGACCAATGAACAGCGCGATTATGTGCGCAAAATTTCCGATTCCGGCAAATTCCTGCTGGGCATTATTGACGATATCCTGACCTATTCAAAAATCGAAGCTGGCAAGGTTCAGATCGAACAGACGATTTTCTCGCTTCAGGAAATCATGAATTCGCTATCGACCATCATGTCGGTCAATTCGGCGGGCAAGGATATCGAGGTTCTGATTTCGGTGGGCGAAAGCGTGCCGCGCCACATTATTGGCGACCCGTTCCGCCTGCAGCAGATATTGATCAATCTTTCGGGCAATGCGATCAAATTTACCAATCGCGGCGAAGTGCTTATTTCAGTGGATTTGCTGCGCAAGGAAGAAGACCGCATCGAACTGGAATTTGAAGTCCGCGATACCGGCATTGGCATGGATGAAGAACAGGTCATCAACCTGTTTAAACCGTTCCAGCAGGCCGATACATCCACCAGCCGCAAATATGGCGGCACCGGGCTTGGTCTTTCGATTTGCTATCGTTTGACGGAACTGATGGATGGTGAAATTTCGGTTCAAAGCCAGCGCGGTGTTGGCAGTACGTTCCGGTTTGTGCTGCCGTTTAAAATTGCCAAGAAACAGGACATTTCGCTAAGCGAAAGCCAGGATAAATTGCGGGTGCTGGTGGTTGATGACAACCCGCTGGCCCGTGAGGTTCTGGCAAAAACCACGCATAATCTGGGCTGGGAAACAACCGTGGTCCATTCCGGCGAGGAAGCCGTTGCCATCATGGAAGAAAAGCACCAGGAAGGCCGGTATTTTGACCTGGTATTGATGGACTGGCGCATGCCCGGCCTTGACGGGGTGCATGCCAGCGATGAAATCCGCGCCCGTCTGCCGCAATCGGCCATGCCGATTATCGTGATGGTAACGGCTGGTGAAAAAGACGAATTGCTGCGTCATTCATCCATTAACAGTGTTGATGGCATCATTCTGAAACCGGTGACGGAATCGGCCCTGTTTAACGCCGTTGTCACCGCACAGACCCGCCCGGCACGCTTTAAGCGCGATGCGCAAAATGTGGTCGAGGAAAATACCCGTCAGTCCGGTGGCACCAATACGTTGCGCGGGCTTAACCTGCTGGTGGTGGATGACAATTTCATCAACCAGGAAGTCGCAAAGCATATTCTGGAAATTGAAGGTGCGGTGGTAACCCTTGCTGGCGATGGCCAGGAAGCGGTTGACCTGATGCGTGATCGTGGCCGTGAATTTGACCTGGTGTTGATGGACCTTCAGATGCCCAACAAGGACGGGCTGGAGGCAACCCGCGAAATTCGCGAAATGCCGGGTAACCAGACAGTGCCGATTGTCGCCCTGACAGCCGGTGTGTTTGAATCTGATCGCGAGAAATGCTTTGCCGCTGGCATGAACGGATTTATCAGCAAGCCGTTCAAGGCGGAAAACATGATTCGCCGTATTCGTGATTTGGCCCTTTATCATCGTGGGACGGAAAACAATCGCCCGGAACCCGAAGAAGAAAACGAATTTGTGCCGATCAGTGGTGATCGTGCGGGGGATATTGCGGACGGGAATGATGATGCATCCGTCCCGACAACACCGCCGGTGATGATTGATACCGAAACGCCGGTTTTTGCCGCAAGCAACATTCGCGATGTGGGCAATGAAACGGTTGCCGGTGCGGGGGAAAAGCCCAAACCCGTCGTTATGAACGACAAACCGCTGGTGGACCGCAAACAGGCCATCGACATGCTGGGCGGAAGCGAAGAGCTTTATGATTCGCTCGCTGCACAGTTCCTGGAGCTTTACACCGATATCGCCGATGATTTCATTGCGCTACGCGATGCCAATGACCTTGAAGCCCTGAATTTGCGGGCACATAGCCTGAAAGGTGCTGCCGGGGCGGTGGGGGCTGTTCGCCTTGCCGATGCCAGCCGCACGCTGGAAGCCCTGGCTGGCAACCATGATTCGCCTGGTGTGACGGCCATTTTCCCGGAATTTTTGGCCGACCTGCATGCGACGCTGGTGGCCTTTGGCAAGAAGATACCCGGAAACGAAGATGCAGGTGATTTTCCGGTTTATGCCGAACCCGATGATGACGCCTTTTTGCGCCTGCAAAAAGCGGTTCTAAGCAATAATCTGGCGGCTTTACGGATGATTGATAAAGACCGCGATGCCTTGATGGCATATTTTTCAGCCGATGAGTTTGCCACAATCCGCGCGCATATCGAGGCGCTGGATTTTGAAAAGGCAGCCGCGCTGATTGACGAAAAAGCCGCGAAATAGAGTTTGAAGATGAATGACCCTGAAGGCGGCCGGATTTTAATTGTTGATGATGACCCGATCATCATTCGCATATTGGCGTCTGCGCTTGACCATTACGATGTGCTGATGTTTGCCAAAAGCGGCGCAGAAGCCCTGAATATGATCCGCCAGTATGAATTTGACGTGATCCTGCTGGATGCCAGCCTGCCCGATACGGATGGCTTTGATGTGTGCCGCCAGCTGCAGGCACGCCCGATTGCATCCGAGGCACGGGTTATTTTCATTACCGGGCGCACCAATGCCGATGATGAAACCCGTGCATTGAATTCCGGCGCGGTGGATTTCATTCGCAAACCGGTGAATGTGGAAGTGGTGCAGGCGCGCGTGCGCACGCATCTGTCGCTGAAACTGGCAACCGACAGATTGCGCCGCCAGTCCCGGGTTGATGGCCTGACCGGGGTTTCCAACCGGCTGGAACTGGAAACGGCACTTCGCCGTGAATGGCAAACCGCGCGGCGCTTGCAGCGCCCGGTATCGCTGGTGTTTTTTGATATCGATTTTTTCAAGAAACTAAACGATTCCCAAGGACACCGCATGGGTGACCAGCATTTGCAAACAGTGGCAAAATTGCTGGCATCGGCGGCCAAACGCGGCAATGACCTTGTCGCGCGGTATGGCGGCGAGGAATTTGTGCTGTTATTGCCCGGTGCCCCCATGCAATGGGCAGCATCGGTGGCGGAAAACCTTTTGGCCGAACTGGCCGCCATGAAACTGCCCCATCATGAAAGCCCCTATGGCTTTGTCACCATGAGCGCGGGGGTTGCCAGCGAAGTCCCAACGGATGAAAATTACGAACGCCTTGTCGAACAGGCCGACCAGGCGCTGTATCGGGCCAAAAACAACCGGCGCAACATGGTTGTGAAATTTGGCAGCTAGAAATTCGCCGCGCATGTGAAGATGGCTGTTGGTTTTTTCAGGCATCGAAACCATCTAAGGTTTGTTGATAAATGTGGATGACACACATTGAAAATGACAAGCCCGCCAGGGCGGCAACCTTTTTGGGGTGGATGATTGATAGCGATGAGTGACGGTAGAAAAATTCTGGTTCTGGAAGATGAACCCATTACCCGGTCCCTGTTGCAGGCGATTTTGCGCAAGGACGGATATCAGGTTACGATTACCTCAAGTTTCGAGGAAGCCGATGGTGCCTGGCAGCGTGGCAAATATGACCTGGTGATTGCTGATTATTTCCTGGAAGGTACGCGCACCGGGGCAGACTTTGTACGCAGCATGCGCAATGGTGACCGCAAGGTCCCGGCAATTGCCCTGTCGATTGCCGATAACGGTGAAAACCGTGAAGCTATCGAGGAAGCCGGGTTTGATTTTTACCTGCCCAAACCCATTGATGTGCGCCTTCTTTCCGATGCGATTGAAAAACTGCTTAATGCGGCCTGATGGCAGCGTTGATGCCTAGCATATTTCGCCGCAGGCAGAAAAACGATCAGGCAGGCAAAGATAAAAACGGGGCATAAGACCGATGCATCAATTCCTTAACCGCCTGATAGGCAAGCCTGGCCCTGTAATTGCGCGGTTTCGCGGGATTGGCCTGCTGGCCGGTATACTGGCCTCGTGCGTGGGAGTGTCATCTGCATATGCCACGGGCATTGATGCTGGTGGCATCGGGCATAAATCGGGGCAAAAACAGGCCTTTGAAATGCAAAAAGATATACCATCCGATGCCAGGTTGATGATGGTTGCCGCGGCTACACAGGGGAATGCGAATGCAAAACCCGTTCGCGTGCCCGATGCACGGTTTTTCCTGCAATTGCAGGGCGACGTAACCGCGCCTGCCGGAACCCGTGTGATTGATGCCGACCTGTTTGATGTGGATAGTGCCCAGGTGGCCGAATGGCGCGATGCAGGCATTTACCCGATTTGCTACATGAGTGCGGGTTCCTACGAAGACTGGCGCCCGGATGCCGGGCAATATCCCAAATCGGTTTTGGGCAATGATTATGAAGGCTGGCCGGGGGAAAAGTGGCTTGATATCCGTCAGATCGCCCGTTTGGCGTCGATTATCAAGGCGCGGCTGGATTTGTGCCGTGAAAAGGGTTTTATGGGCGTTGATCCCGACAATATCGACGGCTATCTGACTAAAACCGGTTTTAACCTGTCACGTGATGATGCGTTGCGTTTCGTGCGCTGGATGGCAAGCGAAGCCCATAAACGCGGGCTGACAATTGGCCAGAAAAATGCACCCGATATGGTGCGCGACCTTGCCGGGGTCCTGGATTTTGCCATTACCGAAAGCCCGGTGACCTTTGATCATGCGCATTATTTTGCGCCTTATGTTGCGCAGCATAAACCGGTTTTCGCCATTGAATATCTGACCGATGACGGCGCGATACGCGATTTCTGCCGCCAGATGGTTGAGCGGGGCTTTCAGGGCATCAATGCCAGCCAGGCCCTGGATGGCAGCAATTATTATTGCAACGAATAGCCGGGTTTACGCGCGGATAACACAAATATCAGGACTTGCCGGGCATGGGTATGCCCGGCTTTTTCGTTTACGGTCGATTGCCTTGCCTTGCCGTGCTTCGCCTTTGCGGTAGGGCTGGTCCGCAGCATCCCTAGTCAGATTGATGGGTTGTTGGTGATAAAGGCGCCGTAGGCCAGCCGCTTAAGGTTATAGACTAGGCAGGACATCGCCAGAATGAAGGTCAGCCCGGCAGCCAGGAAATAGCCCATGCCATGCAACGGGAAATAAGCCGCGGTCAGCCAGGTAAAGGTGAAATTGGCGACCAGAAAGGTGATGTTGAGCAGCATGACGGGTTTGCGAAAGTCGAAATAGGATAAAAACACCATCGCAAACATCGACAGCACATGCAGGCAGGCACCCAGCGCCCCAAAGCGGAAAACGCCGATTTCCTTGAAAGGGATATTCATTGTTTCCAGAATGAAGGCAGCGGAAAGCACGATCAGAATGGCAAGAAGCCCGGTCAGCACCACCAGATTGCGCAGGCTGAGCAGGGTGAAATTGACGATTTCACGCTGATAGCTTTCAATCGCCGAATAGGTGGCGTGTTTTTGGAAGGATTTATAGAAGCGGTTATATTTTTCGAAAAACGACGTTTCGATATTTACGAAAAACACCGCAAAAATCGGAATGGTGAACAGGTAGGACAGGAACATCGCGGAATCGTAATAGGGAGCGGTGCGCAAAATACCCGCCACAACATCCACGCTGTCATCGCGCATCCACATCACCCATTTATCAACCCAGATCGCGATATTATAGCTAAGCCCGCTAACACCCAGCACCCAGTAGACCCGGCCCTGGCGGGGCAAAATGGCAAGGTCGCCGGGCAGGGCGGGATATTCCACAAATATCCAGGCCAGCAGGCCAAACAGGATCAGGGCCAGACCGGCATTAAACCCCCATATCAGGCCGGTGGCACCAAAACCCGTGAGTAAAAAGCCGCAAGCAAAGAAGGCCAGCAACATGCCGGCAAAGAAGATGCCGGAAACAAAGGTGTAATTTTTTAGGGCGCTGACAAAAACCACCACCGTCCAGATCAGACCGATCAGATAGCCGCCAACAATGGCCGCGGCCCTTTGGGCGGGTGTTAAATCGGCGGCATAACCGTAAAGCCAGATCATGGGGGCGGACACCAGCAGCACATAGGCCAGCATCATGGAAAACAGAAGGGACGGCGCACGATCAAGGGTGTCATCGTGGATCTGGTCGGCCAGAAGGCGGGTACCAACCATGACAATCGGCCCGCAAAACACCAGCGAGAACGAGAAATTATAGGTAATGACCGTGCGAAACAGCAAAAGGTCGTCCCAGGTCACCAGATAGCGCGACAGGAAGGTAATGCCAACCAGTGCCATAATGGTAAACAGCCATGGCCCTGAAGACAGCATCGCCGAATAGGAATAGGCCTGCACAATGCCCCAAAGGTCGCCCCGGCCGGTCATTTTGCGCAGGGTAAAGCCAATGCCCGCCATCAGTTTTTCCCTTCGCTGCGAATAAGCGGCCCGTTATAGCCATCGGGTGCGTCCCGCCCGGTTTTGTAGATTTCGTCATACAGGCCCAGCACGCTTTTTTTATTGTATTGGGCCGCTACCCGTTTGCGGATGGTTTCGCCAAACCCGTCACGCGTAGAGGGCGATGTAATGATTTGCGCCAGCGCCTTTGCCATTTCGCTGGGGTTTGCCACGGGCACAACAATGCCCCCCTGCCCCAAAGGCGGGTTTTCATCGGAACGGCCATAAAGCATTTCACGGCACGCCCCGACATCGGTGGCAACGGTGGGAATGCCAGCTGCCCCACCTTCAAGAATCACCAGTGGCTGTGCTTCGCTGACACTGCTTAGGACCAGAACATCAATTTTGCCCAGATAATCGGCGATATTTACCCGGCCGCCAAAAATAACCACATCCTTGATGCCCAGATGTTCGACCATTTCCTGGCATTCTTCGAAATAGGTTTCGTCTTCGTCGGTTGGCCCCAGGATTAGGGCTTCAAAATTGCGGGTTTCGCGGGTCAGCATGTGAATGGCACGGATAAAGGATTTGATATCCTTGATCGGTACGACACGGCCAATCAGACCGATAACCGGTTTTTCCTGCCGGTCGCGGGCAACGGCGGAATATTTGTCGTAATCGATGCCATTGGGGATGACGCGGACCTTTTCCGGGGCGGCACCATCGCGCAATTGCAACACCTGGTTGCCTTCATAAAGGGTGATGATTTCATCACAGGCGGCATAGCAGGCCTTGGACAGGGCCGAAAACCCCTTTAACCACAGCGACCTGATATCCTTTTCCAGGCTTTTGATATCGTAATCGGGGATCGGGTTTTGATAAAGCCAGTCCGCCATGGCGATTTCGATGCGGCGTTCATTGGTGTAAATGCCATGTTCGGTCAGAACGACCGGGCGCTGATATTCGATTTTGGCCCGCGCGGCCAAAACCCCGGCATATCCGGTGGATACCGCATGATAACACCGCGCTTTGGGCAGTTTGAACCGCGTTGTTGCCAGAATGCCGCCCACCAGGATGCGCCAGCTCCAGAAGAAATCCAGAAACGAGGTCGAGGAGAAGTTTTCGGCATAGAAGGTTTTTAAAAATTCCCAGCCAAAGTGGCTGTTAAGCAAAATATCCTTGCCGATATTCAGCCCGTTCACCCCACGGGTGAAGGTGGTGAAATCATTGATATCGCCGGAATTCAGAAAATTCAGCAGGGCGCGGGTTGTGTCGCGCAATTTGCGTTTTTGCCAGATGAAATTTCGCCCGTCGGGCAGTTCGTGCAAATAAAGATGCCGAATGCCGATAACATTGTCGGGCACCTTGTATTTATGGACAAATTCGCCGGTGTTTTGCGCCAGAATAGCAACGATTTCAAAGGTAATGTCGGGCATGGCGCTGACAATGTCATGCACCCAGCTTGAAACACCCCCGGCAACATAGGGATATGTGCCTTCAAGCAGCAGGCAGATATCGGCTTCGCGCGTGGCAGGTGAATTCATTCGGTCGACCCTTTTTGCCACATCGCCATACTATCAAGGCGAAACGGGCTGACGACCGGGTTTTTCGCCGCGGTGGTTTCGGGGAAGTGGCGCGCAATCAGTTCGTGAACGCGGTCATAATTTTTGGCGTTATAGTTCGCCTCGATCAGCCAGCTGGCAATCGCCTGCTTGTTGCTCGATCGTTCAAGGGCGATTTCAAACATCGACGCCGCGCCGGTAAAATCGCGCTGGCGGTTCAGGATGCGGCCAATGCGATAGGGCGGTGTGGCATCGTCGGGCCGTTCGCGCAGGCATTGTTCATAGGTTTCAAGGGCCATCTTGCGGTTTTCAACTTCGCGTTCGCGGTCCAGCAGGCCGGTAAAGGCATAATCGTCATAAAGGGTCGCCAGCGCCATTTTGGCATCAAAGTTATCGGGACTTTTGCGAATCGTTTCCTGGATTTTCAGCACATTTGCCAGAAACCGGTTTTCAATGCGCGCCTTTGCCGATGCCGCCAGAACACGCACGGTCGGGTCGGCATCATTCATTGCCATGATGATGACATTGGCAAAATCGGGCCGGAAATAACGGGCAACCAGGGTAACGATGGCAAGCTTTTCGTCGGTTTCGGCTTCCTGCATCAGGTCGGTATAGACCGTGACGCTGTGTTCGGGGCCAACGGTGCGGCTGCCCGATAAAAGCTGGCTGTAAAGGTCTTCGGCGGTGGACACATGGTCCGCCGGGAAAAGGGCCATATACCAGTCGCGAAAACGCCAGTTATCGGTGCGGGTCAGGATGGAAACAATCACCAGAAGCAAACTGCCCGCCGCGCCAAGAAACCCGCACAGCAGATACCCAAAGGCCAGCACGCAATATTCACGTACAAAATAGCCCTTCACCCCGCGCCAGTAACATAAAAGCGCTATGACAGCCGCACTTGCCAGATGCAGACCGGCAAGTTCCGTCCAGGGCAGGGCGGATGAAGCAAAGGCAAAACCGACAAACAGCGAAAAGGCCAGCGCCAGAAACGTGATCACCAGCATCCAGATATGCGACGACAGGGGCCGGGCCGTATAGATATGGTCCGGGCCAAGCGAGACGGCATTTGGCGATGCGGGCGAGCGGGCTGTCATGGTGCCGGTTTTCCCTGCGTGGGCATGACGACGGACCGGGTTGCGATGGTCAGGTCGCAAATGGTTTTGTCGCTGTTGTTACGCAGGATATTTTTCAGTTTGCCGCGGACAATTTCAACACCTTCCTGATTGGTACCCAGCAGCAAAATGGAAATGATGGTGCCGTTATCACGCCCGTCACGCTGAAAGACCAGGTCGGTATTGCGCAATTCGCGGGAAAAACCACGCGCGATCTGGTCGGTTACGCGAAGGGCCTCTTCAATTGCGATACTGGCTTCGGTATTGCAGATATCAAGCTGCCACAGGGTCAGGCCGTTACGGCGGCAAACCTGGATCAGCCATTCGGACAGGGACGGCCAAAGCTGGCTGGAAACAACGGACCGGCGCGCACCATCATTGCTGACCCAGACCGAGTTTTCATAGGTTTCGGCCTTGGCGAAGGCATTGCTAAGCCATTGCCGAACCAGATTGGCATTGATCAGAAGCGAGCTGTTGAGCTTGTCGAAATCAATTTCCTCGATCCGGATGACCGCCAGGATTTCCCCCGTCGCGCTGTTTTGTACCGGGATGGCGATAATGGCATCATCCCCCAGAATGGCGGCGTCATCCTTGCGGGTGACCATTAAAATACGCCGTTCGGTCAGCAGGCAGGAATAAAGGTCGCTGCCCCCGGCGATCTGGCGGGAAAATTCGGTGGGCGTTTCCCAGCCATGGGATACCAGGGCATCGAAATTATTGCGGCTGGGGACAAAAACCGAAAACTTGTTGGGTGCAAGGATTTCCTCGACCAGGCTTTCAATGCCGGTAATGACATCGCCGACCTCAAGGCGTTCAACATTTTGGGCCGCGCGAAACACGGTCAGCACGGTCTGGGCCTGGGTGGCGATTTGTCGTTCAAGGAAATGCACCCGTTCCATGGTCGATGCATAGGCCTTGGAAAGGGTTTCCTCGCGCAGTTCGGTCTGGGCCAGGCTGGCGCGCAATTCGGCATTTTGCACCAGTTGGCGGCGGCGCAATTCGCCCAGAAACAGCCCTGTCAGCATCCATAAAATGGGCCGCCAGCCGACATAAAGCAGGTAATCGTAATAATCCTGATCCACATTCTGTTCGGGCAGGTGGCCGCTTAGGATGGCAATGCTGCAGGCGATTGCCGCAATAAGCCCGGCACTGGTGCCATATTGAACCGACAGCAAAATCACCACGGCCCATAACGGGTGTGGCGCAATGGACCAGAAGCGGTCGCCAGTGCCGAACGCGTAATCGACAAAAATGAACAGGGCCATAAAAACGGCCAGTTCGATCAATGCCGATAAACGCAGATCGGACCCGGCGCTGCTCGCACTTTGCCGGGCGGCTTCAACATTCAGGCGTTGGCTGTCATCAATAATGCCAGGACGGGTCATTGTGCAATTTACCGATCAGAAAGGTTATTTGGCAGTCCGGGTCATATTTTCGACCATCTGGTTCACCAGCCGCTGGGCAATGATGCTGACGCTGTCGCGTGCAAAGGTGCCCTGGCCCACAATGCCGGAACTTGCACTCCAGATCACGGTGCCGGTGCCGATATCGACCAGGCGCATATTCATGCTGACAGACGGTTCTTCGCGCAGGCCATACTGATAGCCATATTCTGAAACACTGCCGGTCAGGACATATTGCACACCCAGAATTTCGCCAAGCTGGCGGGCGGAAACGGCGGTGTGGGTGCCAACGGCTGCCGTGGCGGTGCCTTCGGCATTTAACGAATCATAGGTTTGGGCAACGTTGCTTTCGGGCTGAACCGCAAGGTTGGTGTTGGCGCGCAGCGCACTGACCGCCAGATAGGATGCCACCTGGCCTGCTTCTTCGCTGTTGGTCAGGTTATCAAAGGGCATGACGGCAATGCTGGCACCCTGGGTAAATGAAACCGGGGTGCTTGCGGTTATGATCTGGCGGTCGCCGGTGGTGCAGGCTGCAACCAGCAGGCCAAGCATGGCACAAACCAGGCCCCTGACAAGGGTATGACGCCAGCGTGTTTGTTGATTTTTCATCGTGCTGTCCTTTCCCGTCCTAGAAATACTGTTTGATCGTGATACCGATAAAGGTGGAACCGCTGCTGCCGACACTGTTTGACGAATTCGCCGTGTGGCCGAATGACAGCGTTGTTTCATACTGGTCCGCCAGATTGCCGATCAGCGCGCCGGTAAAACCGAAACCCTGTTCGCCGTAGCGGTCATAGCTGTATGCAATGCCGGTTGACAGGGTCAGATAATCGGCAAGGCGAATATCGTGACCCATGGAAAATTCGTGAACTTCGCGCCGGGCGACATCAAGCGGGCTAAAGCCGTTTCCTGCGGCGTCGGTTTTGTCGGTTTGGGTTAGGGGATATTCCGCATCAAGGCGGTAACCGGCAAAAACCGGGAAATTGTAAATATCGAAACTGTCGCGCACATATCCTTCAAGGCGCCAGGTGCGCGCCAGATTTGCATCCCCATCCAGCCCGTAATTGTTCAGTGATGTGCCAATGCCGATATCCCAGCTATCGGCCTGGGTGATATCGTAATTGGCGGCAATGCTGTCGCGCGTGCCATATTGCACAACCGCGCTGGTCTGGTCCCAATAGGGTTGATGGTAATCCGCGCCCAGCGAAACCGTGCCGGGCAGAATGTTATATTGCCATTCAGCCCCGATACCCGGTGATTTCTGGGTGGCGTAAGCGCGATATTGCCAAATGGTGCGCGCAGATATTTCCTGGTCCAGCCGCAGGGCAAGTTTTTGCCGGTCGCCGGTAAAACCGCGATTATCACCATTCCGCTGAATGAACGGGTCGGCATCGATATGGCGGTTTTCCACATCCATTGCCAGCAACAGATCATCGCGGATAAAAGCCCGGCCATTCACGGTGCCAACGATCTGGGTGTTGCTGCTGCCATTGTCCTGATATTGGGCGCCGCCACCGATAAAGGCGCCGTTTTGTTTTAAAATATCCTGTCGGGCACGAACAATGGCGGGGTCGTGGTTATGGGCAATGACCCGGCCATATTGCCGGGCGGCTTCGCGCCAGTTGCCACTGCGATATTCCACCTCGGCCAGGGCGTTGCGGGCCTCGACACTTTCGGGATCGTTTTTAATGATTGCGCTTAGAATTTCGCGGGCATGGCCATATTGGCCCAGTTCCATGCGGGCCCGGGCCTCGATAATGGCGCGCCGGGTTTCCGCCGCGCGGTTTTCGGCATCGCTTAGCGGGATGCGCGTTGTCGGGGCCGGTTTGGCTTCGGCCTGTTTTTCGGGTTTGGTGTAATGAACGGCAAGCTGGTTATCATTCTGGGAAATATCGAATTTCCCGTCAAAGGCCATTTCCATTAACAGCACGTCATAGCTGGTCTGAACAGTCAGGACCTGTTCGGGGTATTGGCCAATCAGGCTGTTAAGGTCAAATTCGCCAATCGGGTCGCTGAAGCGCACAATCAGTTCGCGGCCATTGGTCATCACGGAATTGTCTGGCGAATTGCGCAGGTCCAGCACCATGTTGAAATCGCGTGTGCCTTCGGCCGTGATGCGCGCATCGGTTACCTCTGCCTGGGCAGGGCGCACCATACCGGCCATGCCGGCAATGACCGCCAATCCATATATTCCGGTTAATGAAGTCGCCTTGCCCAAATTATTCCCCTTTATCGCCCCTGGCCCTGAAAATTATGTGTGTTCTTCCTTAAAAAACGACTATTTCCCGCGCACCTGCTGCAAGGCTCGCTGGGGCGATCGTTGTAACAATCGCGTTTCGGCAATGTCGGCAATCACACCGGCATCCCCCGGGTTTTCGCGCAAAAGCTGGCTGAAAATGGCAACGGCCTCGTCATAGCGCTGCAGGCGCTGCAACAGCAGCCCTTCAAGATGGCGCATATAGAAGGTCGGGTTTTTCTGTGTGCGCAGCAGATCCAGCGATTTGCGGTAATTCTGGCTGGCGGCCTTCTGGCGGCCCAGCCGGTCGTTTGATTCGGCAAGCTGGTAATAGCTTTCAAAATCCCCCGCAGGTGCCAGCGCCAGATAGCGTTCAAGATAGGCGCGCGCATTGTCAAACTGTTCACGGCTGAAAGCAAGCTGCCCCATGATGCGGAACGGTTCGGGCGCGGTGCGGTCAATCACGGTCAGGCGTTCGGCAATTTGCTGTGCCAGTCCTTCAAAATTGTTGGCCTGTGCTGCAGCCAGCAGGGTTTTAAGGCGCACGGGGTCGCTTGCGGCCTGTTTGCGCTGGTCATCAAGCAGGCCCAGAAGGGCCGCGCGGTTCCCCGCCTTTTGATAGGTTGCCACCAACTGTTCGACAAATTTGGGGTCGGTGCCATATTGGCCGGCATATTGCCCCAGAATTTTATTTGCCCGGTCCGGGGCAAAGGCATTACCGGCAATTTCAAGCCATGCCAGCCGTGTTTTGCCGCTGGTTTGGCTGATGCGATCCGTGATCCAGTCTGCCTGCTGGTCCGTCAGGCGTGGCCCCCACAGATAAAGCAGGGTTTTTGCGGCCTCACTATCGGGGCCGGATTGCGCCGCGACATTCTGGAAAATGCGCGATGCCGCAGTTTTTTCACCAGCCGATAACAGGCGGAAGGCAATTTCCTGGCGTTCGCGATTTGCAAGGCCCGGTGCATCGGCCTGCTTTGCCAGATAGGCCAGTGCTTCCTTGCCTCGGCCCAGGGCATTGAGGGCATCGAAATAATAATTGCCCCATTCGATGGACTGATCGGCACGCTGTGCCAGTTCTGGCAGCACGGTGTCATAGGCCTTCAACCCGATCAGGTCATAAACCAACTGGGTTTTGCGCGGTTCGGTGCTGTCTTTAAGATCCTGTGCCAGAAGAACAACCAGTTCCTTGCGGCCGGGGCCACCGGCATTCACGCTTTGACGCAGGGTTTCGGTGTAAAGGTTGCGGTAATCCGGGTTGGACAGGGGCAATGCCTTTGCCAGGTCCATGGCCGTGGCAATATCGCCGTTGCGCAGTCGGGCATCGGCCAGGGCAAAGCGAATGGCGGGGTTATCCGGGCCAAGGTCAAACTGCTTTTGGGTTGCAATAATTTCGGTTGCCAGGTCGCCCGACTGGCTGGCAAGGCCCTGCAGGGTTGCCAGATCGCCAATTTGGTCAGCCTGCCATTTATAGGTGGCAATCCAGTCGCGTATATCCTTGGGTGTGGTTGGCGAAATGGCCAGAATGGCCTGTGCCAGTGCCCCGCTATAGCTGCGCGGCTGGGGCGCAACCCGTTTGATAAAGGCCAGCCCGTCCGTGCGGCGATCAAGGGTGCGAAACAGAAGGGCGGCTTCGGGCAGGCTGCCATCATCCAGCGTTTTGGCCTGTGCCAGCACATCAAGGATTTTACCCAGTGCCGCCATGGCATCGCGGTCCAGCCCGGCATTGGGGCCGGTGGTGGTTGCGTTGGCAGCAGTGGCGGGATTTGTCGTATTTGCCGTGTCGGTTGCACCGATAATTTGCCAAATCCGCGCCATTTGCAGCAATGATTGCGGGGTGCTGGCGCTTAAATGCTGCAGGGATTTTTGCAGCATGGCGCGCGCGGTATCAAAATGCTTGTCGGCAAATTCGGCCCGCGCACTGGCAAGGTAAACCCACAATTCGCCATCACGCAGCGTCATTTCGCGCTGCAGATAGGATTGGGCAAAACGGATATCGCCGGTATCAAGGGCACGATCAATCAGAAGCGAGCGTAACCACGATGGCAATTCATCATAACGCGCCAGAATATCTTCATGTAGCGGTGCTGTTTTATCGAGTGTCGTTGCCGCCTCGATATAGGCGCTGAAGGTTGCCTGCGACATGTCACGGGGCGGCAGGTTTATGCCGGCAAGCGTATCAAACAATTCCTGCATATGGCCCGTTGCAAGGGCGGCAGATACCCAGATATCGGCTAGATCGGCATGTGACGGGAATTCGGCACCATAGCCGCGCGCCAGTGCATAGGCCCGCGCGGGCTGGTTAACATCCATCATGAATTGCGCCAGGCGCGTTGTATCGCCAACGGGCATGTTTTGCGCGACCGGCAATGCATCAAGTGCGGCATTAAGACGGGCAATATCGTTTTGCTGCCAGATCGCTTCAAGCACCAGCAACTGGTTTTCCAGACTTGGCTGACGCCGGGTCATTTCGCGGGCAAGAAGTTCGGCAAAACCATAGGCCTTGCCCTGTGCAGCCGTGCCATAAAGCGTTGAAAGCAAGTCGGCGTCCAGGTCGGTGCTGTTTGCCGATGCCAGCCATTTTTGTGCCAGATCGCCGCGCCCGGTGGCGGCATTTAGCAGTGCCAGTGCCGCCTGATTGCGAAATACCGGGTTGCCTTCCAGGGCGGGCCGCAACAGGGGCAGGCCATGTTCGGCCTGGCCCAGTGCAACATAAAGGTTGGCGATACTGAAAATATCGCCATCAAGCGGCGTGGTGCGCGCCAGTTCATCAAGCACCGGTAACAGGTCGCTGGTGCGGCCCAGGTCATTAAGCAGGATCGCCAGATCATAGCGGTTGGTAAAGGCCATGTTCTTTTGCGCAAGGGCCAGTTTGATCCATTTGCCGATATCGGGCTGGTCATTACGCAGCACGGCATACCGCGCCCACAAGACCGGTGCCGTTAGGCGAATATCTTCGGGGATATGGTCGGCAAAGGCGCTGGCACTTTGCAAATCCCCACGTTGCAGGGCAATTTCCAGCCCGTATGTCATCAAATCAGGCGGGCTGGCATCGGGATGCTTGCCAAGATAGGCAATCGCACCTTGCAAGTCGCCTGCGCCAATGGCCGCACGAATGGCAACGGCCCAGCCATCGTCATTCAGGCTGTTCTCGGCAATATAGGGGGCCAGTACTTCCCTGGCATCGGCAATGCGGTTGGCATCAAGCAGGATGGATGCATATAGAATTTCCAGCGGCTGAATTTTTTGCGCCGGGATGGTGCGCAATGTTTCAAGCACATCAAGTAATTGCGCGGTTTGCGCGCGCGTTTGATACAGGCTGGTAATTACCCGCGCGGTGGCAAAAACAGGCGCCTTGCGCATCCATTCAACGGCAAAATCATGGGCGCGGGCAGGTTGGCCGGTATCAAACAGCAGGCGTAATTTCAGTTCGGCTAGGCGCGGGCTGAAACCATTGGGGCGGTTTAGCAGTTCTTCAACATAATCGACCGATTTTGTTGGGTCGCCCAGGCTGGCATACAGATAAACAATCGACACCAGGTCATTGTCGGTGGCCCAGCCGCGATCGGCCAGTTCGCGCAGAACGCCGATTTGATCGCGATAGCGACCCTTGAAGTTATAAATGTTCGACAGGTTACGCAGCAGCGTTTCGGTGGGCGCAATGTCGCGCAGGGCTTCCAGCGTTGCGGTGTAGTCATCGGGCCGCTGGGCATATTGGTAAAGGGTGCCCAGATCCGAAAGGATGCGCACCGATGTCGGGTTCTGGTTGCGCAGTTCTTCAAACAGGGTAATGGCGCGGTCAATTTCGCCATTTTGCAGGTAAATACGCGATAGCGCGCCATAGACATCGATGCTGCGATTGCCTGCGGCATATTCTTCTTCGTAAAAGGCGCGGGATTTAACAAAATCCTTGTCGCGGAAATAGATATTGGCCAATTCGCGTTTGGACGGCACCAACAGCATGCCGGACGTAATAACCGCGCCAGTCATCGCAATGATGACCCCCAGGCTGGTTAAATTTATTGTCCCCAAACGCACTGTTGCTGCCTATTCCGTTACGGGTTCAAGCGTAAGTTCGGCACCGGAAATGCCATCAAGCGGGATGGTGTAGGTCAGCATGCCATTGGCATCGGCCGACACGGTTTCGGTCCATTCGGGCCGTTCGCCGCTGGCGGGAACATACAGTTTGAATTTGGCAGACGGGCGGGTGCGCCATTGCATTTCGCCTTTGCCAAAACCCTGTAACTTCATATGAAGTGCGCCATTGGTATTTTGAAGGTCCCAGGCCCGCCAGCGGCTTGAAACAATATAGGGCTGGCTGGCAACGGGGTATCTGGCCTCGGTATCGCTGGTTTTTACGGAAATAACCGGTGTTTCAACCGCTTCATCAAGCGAGATGTAAAGGCTGCCCTGATAATGGGTCTGGCCGATCACACCATAGGAATTTGAAAAATCAACGGCCAGATGTTTGCCATTGTCAAAGCGCACTGTACCGGCCGTGCCACGATTGCGGATCTGCCAGTTGCCATTCTTGGTTTTTTCAATCTCGGCGGTGAAAAAGCCCTTGCCCAGGCGGGCGTAACGGCTGGCCGATATGGGAATGATGGATGATTTGCGCGCCAGTTCCAGGTTGGAAAGCACAGCATTGCGGCTGGCGACCTTTTCGCCCGAATACATGTGGTAATAGATGTTGAAGGGCCGCAGGCGAATGGGGCTTTCGGTATTTTCAATCGTGCTGGAAAGATAGCGGAAACCGAAATAACGGTCCGACCACAGGCGCGTATAGGTGTTTTCGTTGCTGTTTGATGCGTAAACCTGCACGGTTTTGCCCACACGCATGCCCACCGGTGCCACCCATGCCAGCGATGGATAATCCGGGTCCCAGCGGCTGTCACCTCCATTCAGATTGGGCAGATCAATGCTGTCAGCCATGGCAATGGCGGCTTCAAAAGGCGATGTATCTCCCGACCACTGGATCAGTTCCACCTTTTTGCCGGGCGGGCAGAAGGTCGAGATATAATCGGCGGCTTCGACAATTTCCTGATGCAGGTCGAACGGACGGCGAATATAGGCGCGCGGCAATTCATAGGATTTTTTCAAACCCGTATCGGATGCATCAATGTCATCCGCGATCCCCAGAAATTCCAGCACCCGCTTGGGAATGTCGCTGCCATTCTGGCCAAAATCGCGAGATTCACGTTTCGACGAATAATTGTCGAAATAGCTCCACTGAAAGGGGTGGGTGTAGGTGTGCGATGCCGCCTCGACCTGGGGCAGGGCGCAAAATTTGCGTTCGATATCGCCGGTGCGCTTGGTGCCAGCCCAGTTCGGATCAAGGTCTGCCGCGATGGGGGCGACCGATACCGGCAGGTCGGGAAAAGGTTTGATCAGGTCGCGATAGACAACTTCGGAATCAAGCAGGGGCTGGTCATCATCGCCGCGAATTTCGCTAAGGTTTCGCCAGCCATCGCCATCAATATGCGAATAATAAATCCGCCGCCCCATCAGGGTGGTGGTATCTATTTTCGGGAAATCTTCGAGGTTGAAAGCACGTGAAAAGAACTTGAACGGGTTAAGAATCCATTTCCGGTCATGTTCGTTTCGGCCAATGCGAACCGCGTAACCGTCCTGCACAAATCCGCCCGACGGGCCAAAGGCACCGAGCACAAATTCGCTGTTTGATTGCGGTGGTGATGCCGTGACAAACGGTGTTGAACCGCTTGATGCACGACTGACCCCGTAAAAAGTTGGCAACGGTTTGACAATGTCGGCTTCGTAATCCGTCATGTCGGGGTCAAAATGCTTCAGGCTGTAATCAAAGGTGAACTGTTCCCAGTCGCCATCAAACTGCCCGCCCAAACGGTTCAAAACCCGGTTCACCAATGTCAGGGGAACGGTTTTGCCGTTCAGGTCCTGCAAAAAGGACCAGTCGCCCAGCATCACAACCCGGGTGCCGGCATTCATCTGGGCATCAAGCCATTTTAAAAAGCCTTCGGGGTCCGGCAGGCGGTCAATTTCCATCCAGACCAGAATGCCGCGATATTCATGTGGGTCATTAAATTTCGGCAAACCCTTGCCCAGGTCAAAATGGGTTACGGTCAGCCCCAGAAAATTCAGGACTGTTTCCGCTAGGGCATGGCCCGCGGTAAAGCGGGGTTTGGGGTCTTCGGGGGAATAATAAACCGATGCAATCTCGCGCGAGACAGGGCGCGCCTGTGCCAGCGAAATAGGTGCAAGTACAATAAAGCAGATAATAACTTGCCGGAAAATTTTAAAAAATGAGGCCAAAACCACACCCATCTGCTGAAGCATAGCCCCAGGGCATTACAGGATATATTAGACGATCCAGTTTGCCCTTTTACGCGGATTGTATAGGAAGTTACAGAAAAACTTGTACTTTCGGCATTTAATGTATGTGGGGGCTTATTCTTACGTAAATGATAATGACTTGCATAAAGAAAGGTCCGTTTATTCGACCTTTCATTTTACGGGTAATTCCCCATGCAGGTTCAGTTTGACCTGTAGATATTTATAAATATCAAAGCCAGGTAAATAAATTACCGGGTAATTTTAAATATTTCTAATATTGATGCACCGGGACAAATGCGATTTTAAAGGCAGGCTTCGCCCAACGCCAAATTGCCATGGTATTTGCCACGACTTATGCCGCCCCATGACTGGCGCACACGCCTGGATACCAGCGTGAAGGATACATGGAAGTGCGGGAATGCGGCAAAGGCCGGATAAATGCCTGCCGGTCAGGCAAAGCGGCGGAAAAGACCGCGTCTTTCCCGGCAGATCAGGGTTAAACCCGCCTGCCGTGCCAGATTGACCGCCGTTAATGTAGGGCCGGAAAGGGTGACAAGCCCGCCAATACCGCATTGCACGGTTTTGGTGACAATTTCATAGGAACACCGGCTGGTCATAAGGATGAAACCACCGACCGGGTCGATATTTTGTCGGGCGATGGCACCCAAAACCTTATCAAGGGCGTTATGACGGCCGATATCCTCGCGCGCGAGCAGGATGTTGCCGCTGGCATCGGCAAAGGCGCTGGCATGAAGCAACCCGCCACCGGCCTTGTTGCGGCTTTGATAGTTTGGCAGGTCATCGATGGCGGCCAGCACCACATTTTGCGGCATGTTGCCGGGGGTAACCTTGCGCGGGGCCTCTGCCGGGATGGCTTCAAGCGATTGCACACCGCATAACCCGCAGCCTGACCGGCCCTCAAGGGTGCGTTGCCGGTCGCTTAGCGCATCGACGCAGTCTTCGTCCAATTCCGCCTCGATCACGTAACCCCGCAGGGTAGCGCGAACATCCTGAATTCTGATTTGCGACATATCGTTGATGATGCCTTCGCTCAGGCAGAAGCCAGTCACGAAATCTTCCAGATCGTAAGGTGACGTCATCATCACGGCATGGGATTTGCCGTTAAAAACCAGTGCTGCGGGCACTTCGGGCTGTAGAAAAAGGGCGTCCGTACCGGCATCCTGATCAGTAATGGCAACCGCAGGATCAAAGCTGCGATTGTCAAACATGTCATTGCTGCCAGTGGGCTTTGGGGCCGGGTTGGATGCCATTTTATAGTGCGCCAGTTTCGGGTTGATCAGGCGGGTTCTTTGACCTTGCGAATGTGCGGGGCTGCCGCCAGCACCAGCGGATCAAGGCCGTCGCCGCCTTTTTCGATATGGGCAAAAAGCGCGCTTCGCATACGCGGTTCCCAAAAATCATTGATATGCCCGGAAATCCCCGGCACGGCGGTTTCAGCCGGTTGGGATTTGAAAAAGGTGGCAATCTGGTTGGCCATGTAAACGAGTTTTTCGGACTTCATGGGTGGTTTCTCCGGCCAGAAAGCGTTGGTTCAGCATATAAAATTTTGCAGGGTTTTTCAAAACCATCATCTGCTTTTGTGCGCAGCAAAACTGGGCTCCCTTACGAAGGCCAGCGCGGTGGTGGTGGTTTTAACATACCTGCATCAACAGGGGTTGATTGGTGCGCCATCGGGGCCGTTCAGCCCCGGTTCGACGGCCAATCAATGGTGTTTTGGCGGGGACCAGATGGTGTGGTCCCCGCCAAATTGGATCATGCCTTATTCGGCAGCGTCGATGGTGGGTAGAATGCGCCGGGACAGTTCTGCCTGGGCATCATATTCCACCTGCCATTCCGTTGGGCCGTTGGATGCCGAAACCTGCACCGCCGTTACCTTGTATTCGGGGCAGTTGGTTGCCCAGTCGGTAAAGTCGGTGGTGATCACGTTGGCCTGCGTGCCCGGATGGTGGAAGGTGGTGTAAACAACACCCGGCGCCACACGATCGGTAATTTTGGTGCGTAGCGTGGTTTCACCCGAGCGTGATGCGAGACGGATCCAGTCACCATCACGAATGCCGCGCTGTTCGGCGTCATGCGGATGGATTTCCAGAAGGTCTTCCTCGTGCCAGACGCTGTTTTGGGTGCGGCGTGTTTGCGCCCCCACATTATACTGGCTGAGGATGCGGCCCGTGGTAAGCAGCAGCGGGAAGCGCGGACCGGTTTTTTCGTCGGTCGCAACATATTCGGTGACAACGAATTTGCCCTTGCCGCGCACAAAGCCATCAATATGCATGACCGGGGTGCCCAGCGGTGCCTTTTCGTTGCACGGCCACTGAACCGACCCTTCGCGTTCCAGCAGGTCGTATGTCACACCGGCAAAGCTGGGGGTCGTGGCGGCGATTTCGTCCATCACCTGTGACGGGTGGGTATAGTTCCAGTCCAGCCCCATTGCCTTGGCAAGGTTTTGCGTCACTTCCCAGTCGGCATAGCCGTTTTTCGGCTTCATCACGCGGCGAACGCGGTTAATGCGGCGTTCGGCATTGGTGAATGTGCCGTCTTTTTCCAGGAAGGTCGAACCGGGCAAAAACACATGCGCGTAATTTGCCGTTTCGTTCAAAAACAGGTCATGAACGACAACGCATTCCATTGCGGCAAGGCCGGCGGCAACATGTTTGGTGTCCGGGTCGGACTGCAAAATGTCTTCGCCCTGAATGTAAATGCCCCGGAATGTGCCATCAACGGCAGCATCGAGCATGTTGGGAATGCGCAATCCCGGCTCGTCATTGAGTTTGACACCCCACAATTTTTCAAAAATGTCGCGGGTGCCATCATCGCTGATATGGCGGTAGCCGGGCAGTTCATGGGGGAAGGACCCCATATCGCATGAACCCTGCACGTTGTTCTGGCCACGCAGCGGGTTCACACCCACGCCGGGACGGCCGATATTGCCCGTTGCCATTGCCAGGTTGGCAATCGCCATAACCGTGGTTGATCCCTGGCTATGTTCGGTAACGCCAAGGCCGTAATAGATCGCGCCATTGCCGCCGGTGGCAAAAATGCGCGCAGCCTTGCGAATTTCATCAGCCGGGACACCGGAAATCTTTTCGACTTCTTCGGGGCTGTTTTTGGCATCGGCAACAAAGGCTGCCCAGTCTTCAAACTCGGACCAGTCGCACTTTTCGCGAATGAAGGCTTCGTCATACAGGTCTTCGGTGACAATGACATGGGCCAGTGCCGAAAGAACCGCAACGTTGCTGCCCGGGCGCAGCGGCAGGTGAGCTGCTGCCTGAATGTGCGGGGAGCGCACAAGGTCAATCCGGCGCGGGTCAATGACGATAAGCTGGGCACCAGCGCGCAGACGTTTTTTCAGGCGCGATGCAAAAACCGGGTGGCCGTCTGTCGGGTTGGCACCGATCAGAATGACAACATCGGTTTGTTCGACACTGTCAAAATCCTGGGTGCCGGCCGAGGTGCCAAAGGTGGTTTTCAGGCCATAGCCCGTGGGTGAATGGCAAACACGCGCACAGGTATCGACATTGTTATTGCCAAAACCGGCACGGATCAGTTTTTGCACCAGGAAAGTTTCTTCGTTGGTGCAACGCGATGACGTGATGCCGCCAATCGATTCCTTGCCATATTGCGACTGGATGCTGCGGAATTTATTGGCCGTATAGGTCAGGGCCTCTTCCCACGAAACTTCGCGCCAGGGATCGTTGATGTTATCGCGGATCATCGGTTTGAGGATGCGGTCCTTGTGGCTGGCATAGCCATAGGCAAACCGGCCCTTAACACAGCTATGGCCACGGTTGGCCTTGCCATCCTTGTAGGGGACCATGCGCACCAGTTCATCGCCGCGCATTTCCGCCTTGAACGAACAACCCACCCCGCAATAGGCACAGGTGGTAACAACCGAATGTTCCGGCTGGCCAATTTCGATAACCGATTTTTCCTGCAACGTGGCCGTCGGGCAAGCCTGGACACAGGCCCCGCAGGACACACATTCGGAGGACAGGAAATCTTCGTGCATGCCAGGTGACACGCGCGATTCAAAACCACGGCCTTCAATTGTTAGGGCAAACGTACCCTGGACTTCTTCGCAGGCACGCACACAACGCGAACAGACAATGCACTTGCTGGGGTCATAGGTGAAATACGGGTTGCTTTCATCCTTGGCCATATAGCGCGGGTTTTCTTCGCCGTTCTGACGGGCTTTGACGTGGTTTTCACCTTCGTAGCCATAACGCACATCACGCAGGCCAACGGCACCGGCCATGTCCTGCAATTCGCAATCGCCATTGGCCGCACAGGTCAAACAATCCAGCGGGTGGTCGGAAATATAAAGTTCCATCACCCCGCGACGCAGCTTTTTTAACCGGTCATTCTGGGTATGCACAACCATGCCATCTGTTGCCGGGGTGGTGCAGGATGACGGTGTGCCACGGCGGCCTTCAATTTCAACCAGGCACAGGCGGCACGACCCAAAGGCATCAACCATGTCGGTTGCGCACAGTTTGGGAATTTCAATGCCAGCCTCCATCGAGGCGCGCATGACAGACGTGCCTTCGGGCACGGTAACGTCAAAACCGTCAATATTCAGGGTAACGGTTTTTTCGGACTTAACGGCAGGCGTTCCGTAATCAATCTCTGAAACCAGGGACATTTTCTTACTCCGCTGCAATATCAAGCGCGCGTGGCTTGAAATCTTCGGGGAAGTGGGTCAGCGCACTTAAAACCGGATAGGGGGTAAACCCGCCCAATGCGCAAAGGGAGCCGAACTTCATCGTGTCGCACAAATCGTGCAATAGCTCGATCTGGGCTTCGGGTTCTTCGCCCTTGGCAATTTTATCAACGGTTTCAACGCCACGAACGGCACCAATGCGGCACGGCGTACATTTGCCACAGCTTTCGATGGCGCAAAATTCCATCGCAAACCGGGCCTGTTTCATCAGATCCACGGTATCGTCAAAAACGACGATACCGGCATGGCCGATCAGGCCGTCACGCTTGGCAAATTCTTCGTAATCAAAGGGCGTATCAAACAGATCCCGCGGGAAATAGGCCCCCAAAGGCCCGCCCACCTGCACGGCCCGTACCGGGCGGCCCGTTGCCGTACCGCCACCAATGTCATCAACCAGTTCACCCAGCGTCAGGCCAAAGGCGGTTTCAAAAAGGCCACCATGGCGGATATTGCCAGCAAGCTGGATGGGAATTGTACCACGGGAATGGCCCATGCCAAAATCACGGTAAAATTCAGCACCCTTGTCCATGATGATGGGAACAGATGCCAGCGACAGCACATTGTTTACAACTGTCGGCCGGCCAAGGAATCCTTCAAGCGCCGGAAGCGGCGGTTTGGCCCGCACAATGCCACGTTTGCCTTCCAGGCTGTTCAGAAGCGATGTTTCCTCGCCGCAAACATAGGCGCCCGCACCGGTGCGAACTTCCATGTCGAAATCATATTCCGACCCCAGGATGTTTTTACCAAGGATACCGGCTGCGCGCGCAACCTTGACGGCCTCTTCCATGATGCGGATGGCATCGGGATATTCCGAACGGGTATAAAGATATCCCTTGGTCGCGCCCGTTGCGATCCCGGCAATGATCATGCCTTCGATCAGAACAAACGGTTCGCCTTCCATGATCATGCGATCGGCAAAGGTGCCGCTGTCGCCTTCGTCGGCATTGCAGACGATGTATTTCTGGTCGGCCTTGGCGCCCAGAACGGTATTCCATTTCACCCCGGTCGGGAAACCGGCACCGCCACGACCGCGCAGGCCGCTATCGGTAACCTGTTTGACGATCTCGGCCGGTTTCATTTTCAGGGCCTTGTCCAGCCCGGCGAAACCTTCATAGGCGCGGTAATCCTCAACCGATAGCGGATCAATGATGCCGCACCGGGCAAAGGTCAGGCGTGTCTGTTTTTTCAGAAACGGGATTTCCTCGGTGGCGCCAAGGGCCAGGTCGTGGCTGGCGCCGGTCATAAAACCGGCATCAAACAGGCTGGCAACATCATCGGGTGTGACCGGGCCATAGGCAAAACGCCCATTTGCGGTTTCGACCTCGATCATGGGTTCCAGCCAGTACATCCCGCGCGACCCGTTGCGCACCAGTTTGGCATCAAGCCCGCGTTTGGCGATTTCGCCCGAAACGGTGCTGGCAACGTCATCCGCGCCAAGGGCAATGGCCCCGGAATCCAGCGGTACATAAATTTTAACGGTCATGACCGTGCCTCCTTGATCAGGGTATCAAGGCGCTTTTCATCCACCCGGCCGACCAGTTTTTCATCCATCAGGGCGGCCGGTGCGCAGGCGCACAGGCCCAGGCAATAGACCGGCTCAAGGGTGATGGCATCGTCGCTGGTGGTTTCGTGCCAGTCGACTTTCAGCGCGCGTTTGGCATGGTCTGCCACCCGGTCTGCGCCCATGGACTGGCAGGCTTCCGCCCGGCAGATTTTCAGGACATGGCGTCCCGGGTGCTCTTCACGGAAATCATGGTAAAAACTTGCCACGCCATGAACTTCCGCCCGGCTTAAATTCAGGCGGTTGGCAATGATCTGCAGGGCAGGTTGCGGCACAAAGCCGAATTCCTTCTGCACATCATGCAAAATTGGCAATAGCGGTCCTTCCAGCTCGGCGCAGGCATCAACGATGGCACCGACCCGGGCGGACATTTCCTCGGTCGAAACAGATAAAGACATGCAGCCTCTCTCACAAAGCAGTCTTTGTTTATTTTTTCCAGTGTCGGCAAAACCGTCACTGCGTTCAATAGAGCGTTCCCGTTACGCGATAGCAAAAGCCTATCAATTAGTTTGCTGCATTGCAGCAATGCGCGTGGCTTCCTTGATCAGGGCGGCAATCACCGGTGTTTGCGGCTCGCGGCTGGCGGTAATCAGGCCAACCTGGTGGCGGGCATCGGGGCTGGTGATCGGAATGGCGCGAATGCGGTCAGGCAGGCCGAAAGTCTCGATCATTTTTTCCGGCATGATGCTGGCCCAGTTCCCGGTCTGGACATGGGAAAACAGCGCAATCATCGAATCGGATACCAGTGTTGGTTTGGCTTCCACCCCGGCTTCGGCCAGGTGGCTGTCGATGATACGGCGGTTTTGCATATCGGGCGTTAACAGGCACAATGGCAGTTTCGCAGCATCCTGCCAGCTGATCGAACTGCCATTGCAGTAATCCGCATTGACCGAGCTGACCAGAAGATAGCGTTCATCATAAAGCGGCACCTTGGTCACGCGGCCCAGTGGTTCGTTATCAAGGTAGGTGATACCCGCATCGATCTCGAGATTTTCCAGAAGGGTGCGAATTTCGCCCGAAGTGCGCGATAAAACCGAAAAGGTAATGTCGGGGTGTTTTTCACGAAAGGGCGTTGTCAGTTCCTGCACCATGGCAAGGGCGGTAGGGATAACGGCAATTTTCACCTTGCCGGTCAGGCCCAGTCGCATGGCGCGCATTTCATCGCGCATGGAACGGGCACTGCCAACAATATGGCGCGCCCAGTCCAGAACCCGTTCGCCTTCCAGGGTCAGCCCCTGAAACCGTGATCCGCGCCGCACCAGCATGACGCCCAACTGTTCTTCCAGTTGCCGAATGGCACTTGAAAGGGTGGGCTGGGTTACGCCGCATTCTTCGGCGGCGTGGCCGAAATGCTGCTCGCGGGCGAGCACCATAAACATTTCCAGTTTGTCGATCATTCTTGCCCCGTCCCGGTCATGGTGTGATGCCGGTCCGTTTAAGGTGGTTTTGTTGCAGGCAGGTTAACCGATTTGGGGCGGATACCTGCAACAAAACCTTTCCCGTCATGTGGGTATTATTCGTGCAAGCGCACAAATCACCCGCAATGACGAAATGCAGCACCCGGCGGGGTGCTGCAATCCGGGGTGGATCAGGCCTTTGATGCCTGGGCTGCGGCACGGGCTTCGTCTGCGTCGAAATCCGTATTGCCAGCGGTTTCCATGTAATGTTTGTCATGGATCGGCTTGACCAGGGCATTGGCAATCAGGCCAACAACCAGCAGGCCCGCCATGGCATACATGGTGGTGTTGTAAAGGCTTGGTGTCGGGTCAACCGTGCCCGCCGGGGCAATTTCCATCAACCGGGCGATGGTCACGGTTTTGGCGGCAACAAGCTGGTCGATCTGTTCGATGCCAGCGCCGAATTTCTGCTGGAAGGCAGTGGCGTCAACCTTGCTGGCCAGTTCGGTGATGGAATTGTTCACCGATGCCTGGCGCAGTTCGGTAATGGCAAGCGGGCCAAGAACGCCAGCCGTGCTCCATGCGGTCAGCAGGCGACCATGGATGCCACCAACATATTTGGTGCCGAAAATATCGGCCAGATATGCCGGAATGGTGGCAAAGCCCCCACCATACATGGTGAAGATGATCATGGTTGCAGCATAGAACATGATCAGCCAGGTCACTGCCGGGTTAACACTGACCTGTGCGGCAGCATACGGGATCGACAGATACAGAACGATGCCAAGGATAAAGAAGCAGAAATAGGTGTTTTTGCGGCCGATATAGTCGGAAATGGAGGCCCAGAAGAAACGGCCACACATGTTAAAGACCGAAATCATGAACACATAGGTTGCCGCAAAGGCCGAATTCACGACCATCGGCAGGGTTGATCCGAAAATTTCCGACATCATGGTTTTGGCAACGCCAATCACGCCGATGCCCGCCGTCACGTTAAAGCACAGAACAATCCACAGCAGGTAGAACTGCGGGGTTTTCAGGGCCTGGTCGATATGGACGTTTTTATGCGTGATCATGCGTTTGGATGCGGCATCTTCGGTCGGCGGGGTCCAGCCAGCCGGCAGCCAGCCTTCACGCGGCACACGATACGAGAACGATGCAATGATCATGACGATGAAATAGGCAATGCCCAGCGTGAAGAAGGTCGCGGCAGCGCCGGTATTGCCGGTGCCAACAACATAAACGCCTTCCTGCAGCGGAACCGGCGCAGAGGCCACTTGTGCTGCACCTGCAACCACGACTTCAACCATCTGGCCGCCAACTTCGGCCATGCGTTTGCCGCCTTCGGTAACCAGATTAACGGCACCCTCGGCACCCAGATAATCCGGTGCCTTATAGAAAAACGACAGCAGCGATTCCTTGATCGGCGTTGCGATCATTGCGCCGCCGCCAAAGCCCATAATCGCCATGCCGGTTGCCATGCCGCGACGGTCAGGGAACCATCGGATCAGGGTGGAAACCGGTGAAACGTAACCAAGGCCAAGGCCACAGCCGCCAATCGCGCCATAACCCAGATAAACCAGCCAGAGCTGATGCGTCATGATGCCCAGGCCGCCGATGATGAAACCACCACCCCAGCAGAATGCTGCAACAACGCCAACCATGCGCGGGCCGACTTCTTCAAGCCACTTGCCGCCAAATGCCGCAGCCAGGCCCAGAAACACGATGGCAACCGAGAAAATCCAGACAACGGATTTCAGGCCCCAGTCCCCCGACGAGGCCGCAACCACGCCAAATTCCTTGATCAGGGGCGGGTTGAAAATGCTCCATGCGTAAACGGAGCCAATGCACAAATGAATCGCGATGGATGCTGGCGGAACTTTCCAGCGGTTGAAATCGTCATGCGCGACGATATGTTCCTTTTTCAGGCTGTCAAACATTCAGGTTTTCCTCCCGGTATTCTGTTTTTTCAGGCCCCGATGGGACCCGTCCGTGATTGCCCGGAGCCCCCATCTCCGCAAATCCCGTGCCATTTGCCGCAATGGCAGGGATTTGGCGGTGTTGTTGGAAAGGTTCTGATTGTTTTTCTCTATCGTGCGATTGGCGTGTGGACAAAATGTCCAACTATTTTTGAAATATGACCGGGTGACGGGACATTTTGTCCATGCCCGCAGGGTAAGGTTGCAGGCAAAATGCTGCGCAGCATTTTGGTGGTTTCAAGCAATGCCGGGCAAATTCGCAAAGCCTGCTTCTTTGACATGCTTTTGCCGGTTTTTGCTGTCTATTGAACGCCTCATTGAAGGTGGCATTTCGCCATTAACCGGTTTCGCAATTGAAAGGACAGGGGCCAGATGCGCAGGATCTGCAAAATTACAGGGGTGGCTTTGGCCGTATTTGCCGGTGCGCTAACAGCAGGCCAAGTCAAGGCCGCTGGCAACCAGAACCCCGCCGCATCGCCAAGCTGGTCAGAAAAGAAATGCCAGCTTTTTACTCAGTATAGCAGCCAATATGCTGGTCAGGCACAGGGCAGTAGGGCTGAAAATACCGCGGGCCTGAGCAAGGATTTCCTGAAAAACCAGGATGAATTCATTGCGTCGGGCTGTGTCGCACGCATCCATGTCTGCCCGACTACCCCGGCAGAGCTTGATTACGCCAATCGTATTTCCCTGCTGATGATGAATGAGGGCGCAACCGGTTCGTTTTTGCCGTTTCTGTGTGATGACGGGGTGAAAACACGGGGCTGAGTCTGATTCCTAAAACCGTTTTAGTTGGCTTCAGGCAGCCAGATATGGAAGGTGGTACCTTGCTCGGGTGTGCTTTGCACATCAAAGCTGCCGCCCTGGCGGTCGATCAGGGTTTTGCTGATCGAAAGGCCAAGGCCCGTTCCCTCGCGGCGTTTGGTGGTAAAGAACGGGTCGAAAATGCGTTCCATCACATCGGGTGTCATGCCCGTGCCGGTATCGGCAACCGTTATTAATATGCCCGGTTCGCCATCGCGTGCCATATCCTGATCCATCAGGGTCAGGATACCGCCGTTTGGCATGGCATGGATGGCATTCACAATCAGATTCACCAGTACCTGTTGCAGTTCCGTCCGGTTCATCACCACAAACCGGGTGGAGGTATGGGTCAGTTTAACCTCGATCGCGGCGCGGTTTAGCAGATGCTGCACCAGCGGCAGGCAATCGCCAATAACGGCACCGGCATCGTGGCGTTCGACAAATCCGGCATATTCCTCGGGTTTGGCGAACTGCAAAAGCTTGGTTACGATCTGATTAATGCGGCTGACCTGTTCATCCATCAGGCGGATTTCGGTTTTGGCAATATCGGCATGTTCGCCCAACAGGCTGCACATCACATCAAGGTTGCCCTGCAATACCGCCACCGGATTGTTGATTTCATGGGCGACCCCTGCGGTGATTTCGCCAATCGCTGCCAGTTTCTCCGACATGATCAACTGTTTGGTGGTGGCTTCAAGCTGCTGGTTGGCTTTTTGCAGTTCGGCGGTGCGTTCATCGACCCTTGTGTTCAGCTCGTCATTCCAGTCGCGAAGCTGGCGGTCGCGCTGCTGAACCTGATCAAGCAGGTCATCAAGATGCATGGCAACATGCGAAATTTCATCACGTGCGGCGGGCAGGTTGGTGCGTGCGCCCAAATCCCCGTTTTCAACCCGGGCAATGGTGCGGGTCATGCGTTCCAGGGGTTTAAAAATACCCCGTGCCCAGCGCAAAAAGACCGGCACGGTAATGGTCGCCACCACCAGAAATGCGCCAACAATTAAAATCAGGCTTTCATATTTTGTGCGTGCAAAGGGCTGTTCCAGAAAGCCGACATAAAGCATGCCCACCCGTTTGCCAAAACTATCGGTGATGGGTTCATAGGCGGAAATATACCAGTCATTGACGACAAAGGCGCGATCCAGCCACACCTTGCCATCATCCAGCACGGCGGTCCTTACCGCGCCCGAAACGCGGGTGCCCAGCGCACGGCGGTTTTCAAACAGGCGCACATTGGTTGATATGCGCACATCATCCAGAAACAGGGTGGCGGTACCCTGGCTGCCCTCGGGCAGGCTGCTGGCGCGATAGACCAGATCATTGATGGTGTCGATGAAAACCAGATTCTGATTAAGCAATATGCCCCCCACAAGGGCACCCTGCATGCCATTACCCATATCCACGTGGCTGGCCGAATGCATCACCATGCCCCGGCTTTCAATATTCTGGTCTGTGGGGGCGGCATTCGGGGTGTCAATTAAATCGAGGCGCGCACGCCGGGCCATGGCTGGTGAAATGGCGGCAAGGTCGGCATTCTTAAAAATATCAACTGCGGTTCTTGATCCGCCCGCAAGGGCGGTTTTGATCACGGGCCAGTTCTGGTTGGTGTCCGGGCTTACTGTTTTGGGGGATGCACCCGCCACCCTGGCACTGCCATTGATCAGATATAAAAAATCCAGCCCCATTTCCTTGCGCTTCTGTTCCAGAAGGGCGGAAAGGTGCTGTTGTTCGTTCGGTCCCGAAAGGGCCTCGCGAAAGGAAACTGACTGGCCTAGGGCCTCGATCTGTTTGCCGGTATTTTCCAGAATATGGCTGAAATACTGGTGTGCGATGGTCAGGTCGCCATGGACCTTTGATGTCAGAAGCGAATCAAATTTGCCATTCCAGCGTGCCATCATGAAACCCAGCAACAGCGGCAAAATCACCAATGTTGGCAATAGGGCAATGGCAAGCAACCGAAACCGGACAGACCGGCCACCGGGCTGTATGGCGGCCGTTGTCGGGGCTGCTGGTTTTTCTGGCGGGCTGGTGGTGGCGTTATTCATTCCATGCTGCGCATTTGCGGTCGATTGTTTTGCGCGATACCCCCAGGCGGCGGGCCACTTCGTTACGATTGCCGCCGGTTTTATGCAGCATGGTCATGATGTGGCGGCGTTCCAGCTCGTCCAGGGTTTCGTCTTCGCCACTATCGCTATTGGCAAGGTCATCATTGCGAAATTCCGGCGGGAAACGCCCCAGTATCAGGGATCGTTCAATCAGGTTGCGCAATTCGCGCACATTGCCCGGCCAGTTATAGCGGGTTAACCCGGCACGCACGGGACCATCAATGGCAACGGGCGGCATACCCAGCTGCTTGCCCAGCTTGTTCATGAACAGGGCCGCAAGTTCCAGCACATCATCGCCGCGTTCACGCAAGGGCGGCATATGCATTTGCATGACATTGATGCGATAAAACAGATCTGCCCGGAAACGCCCCGCCTCGACCTCGGCTTCCAGATCGGCATTGGTGGCAAAGATAAAGCGCAGATCAACCGGTGCCTCACGTTCGGAGCCAACCGGGCGAATGCGCCGGTCTTCAATCGCGCGCAAAAGCTTGCTTTGGGTTGCCAATGGCAATTCGCCAATTTCATCCAGAAACAGGGTGCCGCCCTGCGCGTGCAAAAACAGGCCATCGCGGGCATGGTTGGCCCCGGTAAAGGCGCCTTTCAAATGGCCAAAAAGCTCGGCCTCGATCATATCGGTAGGGATGGCAGCACAATTCACCGGGACAAAGGGCTTATCCGCCCGGTCCGACAGGGCATGGATGGATCGCGCCGTTACTTCCTTGCCGGTGCCGCTTTCACCCGAAATCAGAATGGATGTTGGCAACGGGGCCACGCGGGCAATGGTATCGCGAATGTCCTGAATTTCCGGGGAATAGCCAATCAGCTTGTCACGCAGCAGGACATGGTCCGAAGTGGATCGCAATTCATGGCGCAACACATAGTTTTCCCGGCGCAGGCGCATACGGTCTAGGCAGCGGGCCACGGCGTTTAATATCTGGTTTGACCGAAAAGGTTTCAGCACAAAATCAACCGCACCTGCGCGCAGCGCCTTGATCGCGGTATCCAGGTCGGCATAGGCGGTCATTAAAATGGCATCGGCAAAAAAGCCGATTTCGCGTTGTTCGGTCAGCCATTCCACCCCGCTTTTGCCCGGCATGATGTTATCAAGAATCACGACATCAAAATGATGTTCATCAAGCTTGCGTGTTGCTTCGTTGCAATCGGCAGCTTCTTCCAGCCGTTTGCAGCGTGGGCCAAGCGTTCGGGCCAGAAAGTTCCTCATGCCCGGTTCATCATCAACAATCAGGATCGATGCCTGCGCCAGCCAGGGGCCAAATTCCGGCCCCGGGCCGTCGGTGGCGTCACTATCGCTTGCCGGGCTTTCACCCGGAAATTCGTCATTGCTGGTCCGGGCCGGGTCGTGTTTTCCGGTGGTGGTGTCTGCGCGTTTTGGCGTTGCCGCCGGGGATGTGCTGTTATCCGACGATGCATCATCAGCGCTCCGGTTGACCGGAGGCAGCGGTGTATAAACATGCGCGGGTTTTCCCGGCGCACCCTGTGCGGTCGATCTCATCATGTTCCTCCGCCGATTTTATCTTGTTTTTTTCCAGATTAGATCAGTCGGCAGGGAAAAGCAAAACCGGCAAACGGGCGGGTTTATCTAGCCATAGGTCCATGAAGTCGTCGATGAACCTGCTGATGAACCCGTTCCATTGCCGGTTTGATGCCTAGCAGGCGTGTCAGGCATATCCAAATGCCGCCAGCTTACATCTTTTCTTTCACACCGCTTCGGATCAGCCACATATTCACCGGATAGGATGTGACAAAGCCGCATCCCATGGCGATCTGCATCATGAACCAGAATTCGACACTGGCAACCGTCAGCTCAGCGCCCAGCAAGTCCTTGAAAATCAGGAAATGGGCGATGGCCATAAAGCCATACATCCCCACCTGCCACGATATCAGTGACAGGGTATCGGCCTTGATCGCCTGAAGAATGCCCTGTCCCACACTCAGGTCACGCATGGGTTTGATTGTAAAATATTGAAACACCACACCAAAACCGAACGCCAGAATGAAATCCAGAATCCAGGTGGCAAACATCTTTTCCGAAAAGAAAGCGGGATAACCCAGCCACACGGCAATGGCGGGCACAAGAAATACCAGCCATTCGGCGATAATATCGCCCAGCGCACAGCCACTGCCGCAATGGGCGGTGCCCTTTGCCACCATGATGCCAAAGGGGGTGAAACGCTTGTTGGGCGGGGTTTTATTGTTTTTCATCGCCGGCATCATTGAACCGTGCGATGCCAGTACCCCATAACGGAAATAAAGCCAAATTGCCGCAACCGAGGCAAACAGCGCAAAAAGCGGCCAGACAACATTCATGATCCACATATGCTGCGGATCGCGCATTTCAGCGACAATGATAACAATGGCACTGACCAGCCCCATCAAAAGCGAAATGATGGCAATGGCATGTAGCCAGGCGGGTATCATGACAGGCTCCCTTGTTTCAGATGGAAAATAAAAGGCATCACGTGCAGCCACCAATGCAGTGGGTGCTTGCGTGAAACAGGTGGTTTGTTGGGTCGTTGTGCCGGTGGGGCGCAAAAGGGTTGCCCCACTTCCCCGTATGGGGAAAAGCAGGTGGTGCGGGCGATTTTGGCGTTAGTGGCGGGCGGCGGAATATTCCTGTCTGCCGGCCTTTTCGATATGGACGGGAATGGATTTTGCCGCGGGCACATGGGCTGTGCGCGAATGGTGGAATAACGGCATTAACGGGTTAAGCTCCGGGTAATATCCCGCGCAATTGCCAGCAGGTATTTCATAGGAAACAACGCGCAGCCCCTCAACCCGTCTTTCAACGCCATCCTCAACCGCAGTGCGAAGATTGACCATCTCGCCTTCCTTCAGGCCCAGGCGGGCAATGTCGTTGGCATTTAGCAGCAAAACCATCCGCGTTCCGTGAATGCCGCGCAGCCGATCATCATAGCCATAAATGGTGGTGTTGAACTGGTCATTGGATCGAATGGTTAATAATGTCAGGATATTTTTGCCGTTTACCTGTATGTCCGGGTCGGCATTCAGGTTCCGTGGCGTGATGAAATTGGCCTTGCCGTTATCGGTTTTCCATTCACGCTTACAGGCAACGATATTGCGGTGGAACCCGCCGGGGTGGGTGAAACGCTGGTTGAAATCTTTGAAATCATCGGGATAGGCGCGCTCGATGGCATCGCGCACCAAGGCATAATCATCAATCCAGGCCTGCCAGGGCACGTCGGCCTTTTCCGGGCAGGTCGCCAGCGCCAGTTTGGCGATAATTGCGGGTTCGGACATCAGCTTGTCGCTGGCAGGCGCTCGTTTGCCAAAGGACCCGTGAATATTGGCTGTTGAATCCTCCATCGATACCCATTGATCACCGGTGACCTGGGTGTCGCGTTCGCTGCGGCCAAGGCAGGGCAGCAAATAGGTGGCGCGGGTGGTCAGCAAATGGTTGCGGTTCAGTTTTGTGGCGATCTGCACCTGTAATTCCATGCGTCGCCAGGCTTTTTCCACCAGCGCGGTTTCAGGCACCGCGCGCGAAAAATTGCCCCCCAGGCCAACAAACCCCTTCACCCTGCCATCCAGTATTCCCTGGCAGGTTTCCACGGTATCCAGGCCTTTGTGGCGTGGGGGTTCAAACCGGTAAAATGCCGCCAGTTTATCAAGCGGGACCAGTTCGGGCTTTTCGGAAATGCCAACGGTGCGCTGGCCCTGCACATTGCTATGGCCGCGCACAGGCGAAATACCCGCCCCTTCCTTGCCAATATTGCCACGCATCAGCAGCATATTGCACAGCATCTGGACATTCTCGACGCCTTCGCGATGCTGCGTCAGGCCCATGCCGTAATTGGCAATCACGCGCTCTTTGCTGGCATAAAGGGCGGCGATCCGTTCAATTTCGTCCCGTTCAATGCCGGACCGGGTAACGATCTCGTTCCAGTTTTCTGCACGCAAAAATGCACAAAATTCCTCAAATCCGCTGGTATGTTCCTGGATGAATGCATGGTCCAGGATGGCAGGTTGACCTTGCCTTTGGGCTTCGTCTTCCAGCACCAGCAGATGTTTGCATATCCCGGTCAGGACGGATAAATCCCCACCGGCTTTTAACTGCACAAAATCGCTCGACATTTCCGTGCCCGGCCCGGGCGATAACATTTCGGCAGGGGATTGCGGGTTTTTAAACCGCACCAGCCCCCGTTCGGGCAACGGGTTAAAGGTAACCAGTGGCACACCGCGTTTGCGGGCTTCCTGCAGGGGGTGCAACATGCGTGGGGCATTGGTGCCAACATTGTGCCCGATAAAAAAGATCATGTCGCATTCGGCAAAATCTTCCAGTTGCACCGTGCCAACCGGCGACCCGATCGATTTGGGCAGGCCCACCGAAGTCGATTCATGGCACATATTCGATGAATCCGGCAGGTTATTGGAC